>CATPAM010000557.1 GCA_955651735.1 Candidatus Acidiferrales bacterium
AACCAAGGCGCTCTCGAAGGACAAGCCGCTGCAAAACTTGCCGAGACACGCGTTTAACCCGTTTCGGAACCTACGGCAAGGCGCGTATTCAGGGGTTTCGGTGCAATGCCTGCCACGCCACGTTCAGCGCCCCGCACCCAAGGCCGCTCGGATGGCATTACCTGGACACAACCAAAGCCGTCCAGGTGATCGCCTTGCTCACCGAAGGGACGAGCATACGCGCCGTCTCTCGCATAACGGGCGCACATAAATCCACGATCTCCCGCAATGCAGGCCGGGATCACAGATCGCATCTGGAGCCTGCAAGAACTCTTAGAGGCTGGCGCGTGAAGCGTTGGATTCACGCCCTTGCGCGCCCGCCACCACAGCAACACACTTTTAGCCCACTAGCAAGCCGGGCATACGCTACCATTTGGCGCGGATGCGGTACTTGAGGACGGAGGCGCCATCCTTGGCGACGGGTACCTTGAACTGGGCGGCCCAGGCGGCGGTCTTGGCGAATTTGTAGGTGGAAGAAAGCATCTCCCAATCGCCGCCGATGGGCTCGTTGACCTCGACGGTGATGGGCGAGTCCTTGTGGTTGTGCAGGGTGATCTCGAATTCCATTTCCCAGACACGAGTGCCTATGCTCTTGTAGTCGGTCTGCTTGCGCTCGGCGACGACGTCGAAGGCGTTGCCGATGTGCACGGTGACGGTTTCGTCCTTGGGGGTGTGATCGATGTGGTCTTCGCCGATGAAGAGCACACCGCCTTTCGAGTCTTTCTGATAGACGCGCAGGTTGCCGGCCGGCAGAGGCATGCCCAATCCGGCCTTTTCCTCGTTCTTGAATTTGTAAAAGACCATCACCGGATCTTTTTGCGGCGAGCCGGGATTGTATTGGTTGTGGTAGTAGAAGTTCTGACCGTTGACGACGAATACTTTTTCGACGGGAACTCCGGTGCCCTGCAAGAGGCTGATCTGCTTGGTTTCTTTGTCTTCGACGGACGTGCGGCGGCCTAGCGAATAGAGATGGTATTCGGAGAAGCTTTCTTGCTGGAACTGCATTTCCTTCGCCACTCTTCCATTCACTGCATCAGCCCGCATAGCCATCGGGGCGGACGGCGTAACGCGATTCAATTCTCCGGCAACTAATTGCAATCGCGCGTTGCGGAAGGCGGTGCCGCTGTTGTTGGCGAGGGTGACCCAGCCGTCGAGATCGGCGGCCTTGTCGTCGCGGGCTACGGTGAGGACATAGTCGGAATTCCAAGAAAGATTCGTAGCGAGGTAGGAGGCTTCGATCTGGTGCTTGCGCGCGCCGGAATTGTCCAGCGACATCAACAGCGTGGGGCGATCGTAAAGATTCGCGGGGACTTCGGGAAAGCGATAGCTCTCCGCATACATGCCGGTGACGATGTCGTTGCCGATTTTCCAGACCGGCCCGTTATTGTCGGAGAGCAGGGTGGCCTTGACTTCTTCGTGTTTGGTGGTGCCATTATCCTGATAGGCGCGAACGAGGGTGACTTCCTTGCCGACGTATTTGTGCAGGAGTTTGGCGGGTTCGAGGAGATCGTATTCGTAATTCTGCTCGATCACACTCAGCTTGTCCGGCTCGGTGAGCGACCGGAAGTGCACGGTGGCGGGGTTCACGGTGGCGGCGATATCCATGAATTTGAGGCGGAAAGAGCCGGTGGGCACGGTTAGCTGGCGAACATCGCGAACCAGTGCGATGTTGGAGTTGTAGACCGTGACGGCGAGGTCGGTCTGATCGCCCAGATTAGAAGCTTGGTCGGAGGACAAACTACGAGCTTCATTACCTTGCGTGCTGGGGTGGTGGTTGCGTGTGGCGGAATAAAGCACGCCTGCGCTGAGCAAGGCGCCGAGCGTGGCCGCGGCAAACCATGGCAGGCGCGCGCGGAATTTCTTGCTGGGAGTGTTCATGTCGTTGACCTCTCCTCAAATTTGCTTCCACGGTTAGAACGAGGCCGGAGGAGTTTCTTGCATACGGCGGATTTCACTCGGGAGCCAATTTGTTCCAGGTGGCGCCGCCATCGGTTGTTTGATACGTGCCGTTGGCTGGCGAGACGGTAGCCTGGCGAGCGTCCACGGCGAAGACGGAGCGCAGATCGTCCTGAGCGGGCGGATGCACTTTCTGCCAATGCGTGCCGCTGTCGGTGGTGCGCAGGATCGTTCCGCTGCTGCCGACGATCCAGCAGACCTTGTCGGTGGGCGCAGAGCCACCAAGCAGATCGGTTGTTACGCCGCTGGATTGCAAGGTCCACGTTTTTCCGGCGTCGGGGGAAAATTCGATGATCCCGGCTTGCCCGACCCGCCAAGACACAGTCCCGCCGGGGGCCGCGATGGTGACTTCGCTGATGCTGTTGGCGAGGCGCATTTTCGCTTTCTCGCCGAATTTGGACCTACCCGCGATCTCTTGCTGCTGAGCGACGCCACCGGACACCCCGGCCGGTTCGGAAGAGGCTTGCGCGCGCGCGGAGGGAACTGCTGGGGCAGCTGCGGGTGGCCGACGAGATCCCGGCAAGAGCGCATCGCGTTTAGCGTTGGCGGCTTTATTTTCCGCCTCGATTTTAGCTGCGTCGGTCTTGGCGGTCTGAATTCTCTCCAGCACCTCGGTGCGCGATGGCAAGGCCTCTTCCGGCGCAGGCGACACTTCACGATTCAGAGAGTTGTCAGCCATTTGCCTGGAATCCTCAGCGACCCAGGATTTTTTCCCGGCGTCTGAGGAATCTTCTTGCTTCAAAAGGGATTGCAGGGGTGGTTTTGGGGCGCCCGCAGTTTGCGATGTCGGCGCAGTATTCAACGCGCTGAGCGCACCGGACGGAGCGGTTTCTTTTTTCCGTGTGGCATCGAGGGACGGCAGTGTCAATGGGGGCAAAGAGGCGGGCAGGTTCTTTGCGGTCTCAGCTTGCTTCAAATCGACTCTTGTCGCTTGCACCGGGATTCGTGCTGCATTGTTTTCATGAACAGCGACCCAAACCAACAGCGCTGCGGCCAGAGAGCCGGCAGGCGCAACCCAGCGCCAGAGCGTAGGCCTGCGCGCAGGAAGCACACAAACGTTGGATTCTGCAGCGGGGATTTCTTGCCGCGCCATGTTCGCGGCAGCCACGGGAATTTCGTCCGTGGCGTCCAGATGCGCGAGTATCTGTCCGCAGCGCTCGCAATCCGTGACATGCGCTTTCAAGGAAGCCATTTGTTCCGTGGCGAGCGAGCGCTGGTGATACGCGGCGAGCGTTTCCGCGTCGCAGCATGCACCGTGCGGGTCGCCCGCGGAGCTGCCCGCGCGCAAATGACTGGCGAGCGCATTTTCAAAGCTTCGTTCGCGGTCGTCAGACGGCATTCGCCCCTCCTTCCTTAGAACGCAGGGATTCGCTTTTCTTGCGCAGGGCGCTCATAGCTTCTTGCTCTCCGCTTTGCGCACGGCAACTTGGATCTCGGGGAGCAGCTTGTCCACATCGATGGGCGAGTCTTCAGCGGCATACTCGAAGCACAACGCGATCTGCGCGTCGCTGAGGCCGGCACCGGGGCTGGCACCATCGACACTGCTAACTTTGCGCAGGGTTTGCTCCACTTGTTGACGCAGTTCGCGGCGGGTGCGCTCGAGATTGCGGGAAACGCTCGATTCGTGCTCGCCCAATGTGCGGCCGATCTGCGCAAGGGTTTGCTCCGCGGCGTAGTACAAACGCAGGCGCTCTTTGTCGCGCGGGTCGAGAAGACCGAGAGCGACTTCCAGGGTGCGGTGGAAGAGGATTACGAGTTCGGTTCGATGCGGATCGCGGAGAGGCTCGGCATTGGCGCCGCTGATGTGGCGCGGCGCGGCGAGCTGTGCGGGTTGCAGCGCGGCGTGGCCGTGCGCGCCGTCGAGATCGGTGAAGCGGCGGTTCGCGCGGATGGCGTCGACATGGCGCTGAGCGAGGACCGCGCGCAGCCAAGTCTTGAGCGCGCTTCGCCCGTGAAAATAACGGAACAAGGAGCGGCGGTCGGCTCCTGCGCTTAGCCCATAGAGATCCGCGAACAGCGAATCTGCCAGTTCGCACGCCGCCGGCGAGTCCGGCGGGCAGCGCAGAATAGCGCCCGCAGCGGAACGCATGTAGGCGCGAAACGTGGCGACGAAATGATCCCACGCATCGGAGCGGCCCTCGGCACAGGCGCAAGCAAGGGCTAAGTCCTGAAGGTGCAGCGTGGAAAGGTATTCTTCGATCTTGGCGGCGCCGGGCGATTCTTCGCCGAAGCGCTTCCTGGCGCTGTGTTCGAGGGCGGCGGCAAACAAGGCGCGCGGCAGTCCCCAGGACGGTGCGCCGGAAGCTGCAAATAGCTGCTCCACCAATGGTTGGCGGCCGGTGAGCCAGCCGACACCTGCGGGACTCCCATTTTCTGGAGTACGTTTCATACTGTACGTGCCACCCGTTGCGGCTCCTGTTGCATCTTATCAAGATAACCCCGGTTGGCAGGAGGCGGTGCGTCAAAAAAGCGGGCCCCGGCAGAGATTTTGCGGTACCCTAAGGCTGGTTGCGGCCAATACCCGCAACTTTGCGATGCCTCGCCGGGTTGTTCCAAGGGGTGCAAGCGCTTGTATCCAAGTCGCGAGGCTGCCGTTGGCGACTTCGCGACGATAGTACGATGGTCCTATTCGGGCTGCCCCGAGCCCATTAGTACTCTGCTGTTGCGCTAGCGCACTTCTATTCCTGGCCAGCGAACTTGGGAAGCTAGGTCTGCCTAGAAAACCAGTGTCGCCCGAGGGAATCTACGTGAAGGCAAAACGCGGATGACACTATTGATGCCTGCACAGCCACCGACCAGCAGTACGCATCTGTGGGTAGGTTTCGACGCGACCCGACCTCGCACGCGAAATGAGGCCTGGAGGGCCGCCATTGGAACCAAGCCGGTGCCTGCCCGCTTGGCGTTGTTGCCGGATGGTGAAAAGCGCTGGGACCGCATCGGGGCAAGCGCGGTAATGCAAATCCTGGCTCTCACTTTTTTCGTGGCTATGCCCGTTTTTTTTCCGGAGCGGATGAGCGCCCTGAAGTACCAAGTCGTTCCGCTACAGTGGATTGTGACCGAAGTGCCGGTTGCGCCGCCGCCCCCACGGCCGCCGAAAGTAGCCAGGGTAAAAGCTCCTGAGCCCAAACCGGTTGAGGAGGCAAAGCTCAATCCGAAGCAGCAACACATTTTCGTGCAGCAGAAGGCGCTTCAGCCGCAGATAAGGCAGCTCGATGTGAAGGCGCCGGAGTTGACGAAGGAAACCGTGTTTGAAGCGAAGGTAAACACACCGATCAATGGACCGAAGCGGCCGAAAGACGAAGTGAAGGTCAACAACCTGGGCAGGGGAAGCGCCGCACCGCCTAGCGTGAATCTGGCGGTGAACAAAGTCCAAACCGGAGGCTTTGGGGACCCTAACGGGCTTCCGGGCAAAGGCAATCCTAACAAGACGACGAATATTAATCGGCTGGGCTCGCCAGCATTGCCGGGCGGCCCCGGGTATGGAAACGGTACAGGCGGTGACAAGGGAGTGCGCGGCACGGTGGCAAGCACCGGATTCGGAAATGGCGTAGCAACTCCCCCGCCGAGCGGCAAACATGGAGCGGTGCAAAGCGGCGGCTTCGCCGATGCCACCGTGGCGGACAACGCGCCAAAGAAAAAAGCCGCGTCGGGAGATGCGCCGACGACCCTGGTTGACATTCTGGACAAGCCCCACCCGCAGTACAGCGCGGAGGGGCGAACTCTGAGGCTTGAGGGTGATGTGGTCCTCGACTTGGTTTTCCAGGCGGACGGCACGGTCCAGGTGAACCAAATCATGAGCGGGCTTGGCCACGGCCTCGATGAGGCAGCGGTGCAAGCCGCGAAACAAATAAAGTTCAAACCTGCGAAGCGAGAAGGCCAGCCAGTGGATTTCCCTGCGCGCGTGCGCATTGAGTTCCGGCTGGCTTACTAAGGGCAAGGGCGTGAGTCTTACTGAGGGGAGAGCAGAGAAATGCGCAAGCTAGCAACAACTATCCTGGTGCTCGTATCGAGCGGGCTGGGGAGCATGGCCGCCGCAGCGGCAGCCCGCCCGACGGATCAGCCACGGACCATGGAGGAGGTCGTCGACCGCGTCATCGTCAACGAGAATCACCTCAATCAGGAAATCCGCAGGTATTCTCCGCTGGTGGAAACCTACATTCAGAACCAGAAACCGGACAACAATCTTGGATTTGTGCCGGCGGGCGACAAGTACTTTCTGGGCCGCGCGGATTTCTCCAAGGGCGTGAACTTGGTTTCGCTGACGGACGCGGCCACCAAGGGCAAAAGGATTGTCTCCGGGATCGGAAATTTCTTTTCCTTCGCCATGCAGTACCTGCCGAACGGCTTTTTGCAGATGATTTTCATCGACACCAACGGCTTCGACAAGCAGCACTATAAGTTTGACTACGTGCGCCGCGAGTTCCTGGGCGAAGTGCGCTGCCTGGTGTTCGATGTCAGTCCGCAAGAAAAGGCAGGCAAAGGCCGGTTTCTGGGCCGCATTTGGGTGGAGGACCAGGGCTTTAACGTGGTGCGCTTCAACGGCGCG
>CATPAM010000558.1 GCA_955651735.1 Candidatus Acidiferrales bacterium
GAAGCGGACGCTGTACCTCGCGAGTGGAGTTTCTGTGTTATTCACTACGCTGGCTTTTGGCCACATCATGTTCCACGACACGACGCACATGATGAGGCATCATGACGAGAGCGCCCTTTTCCTCACCATGCATACGATTGTGGCGGTCGCGCTCGGCGTTCTCTCGCTGATCGGTGCGTATTTTCTTCTGACCGGCTGGCGGCGCCAAAGCTCCAGCTGAGCGCACGGCCACTCACGGCAGAGCGTTCGGCAGGCGCAACCTGGGCTACAATCTTTGCGTGCAAAATCAAACGATGCTGCCGTGGCTCACGGGCGTTCGGTTGCACCCGATCAAGTCGCTCGAGCCTGTATCGGTGCACGAGGCGCGCATCGGACCTGGCGGTGGACTCGAACACGACCGCGCTTGGGCGCTCTTCTCGGTAGATGGCCGCTGGGTCAATGGCAAACGTACCGCGGCGATGCACCTGATTCGCGCTACGTACGCGCCCGATCTCAGCTTCGTCACGCTCGCGGTGCCCGGTGATCGCCGGAACATTCCGGCGCGCTCGTTTCCCTTCCCTGGCGGCGCCGAGGATGCCGCCGAATGGTTCAGCGTATATTTCGAGCAGCAAATCTTCGTGCGCCACGCGCCCGAAGGTTTTCCCGACGACGCCATCGCCAACGGCCCGACAATTATTTCTACAGCGTCACTGCAAGCGGTTTGCGAGTGGTTCCCGGACCTGACACTCGACAGCGCGCGCCAACGCTTTCGCACCACGCTCGAAATCGATAACGCCGACGCGGTTACGAATGCGGCGAACGCGGACGGACACTTGCCCGCGTTCTGGGAAGATCAGCTCTACGGCGAAGACGAGCGCAGCGTGGTGCGCTTCCGCATCGGCGAAGTCAATTTCGAGGGCAGCAATCCCTGCGCCCGCTGCCCCGTTCCCACGCGCGACACGCAAACCGGCGCCGACCTTGCCGGCTTCCAAAAGCGTTTCATCGATATGCGCCGCGAAACTCTGCCGCCCTGGGCCCCCGCCGCCCGTTTCGACCACTTTTATCGCCTCGCCGTAAACACCCGCGTCGCGCCGCCCGAAGTGGGCAAACTCCTCCGCCTCGGCGATCGGCTCCAGTTGCCCTAGCCGCGGTCAATCGCTCATGCTCCGTTGCTGAAATATTTTCGCGGAGGGAACATACCGCGGCGCAGCAACTCTTTGCCGCAACGGCGGCGCCTGCGTTGGCAGAATGCGGCGCGCCGTGCGCGTCCCCCGTGTTCTCCCCATACCATCGCCTCCTTCCCTGCTCTCATTTCTCCCGAACAGGAAATTTCTCGCGCGGTACGGATCGCTCCCTATTGCCTGCGCTCGCGCCCTCGGCGCGACCTTCTTCGCTCGCCTCCGTCGCCGCCGTCCGCTCCGGATCTTCGTAGTCGCCGGAACATGCGCTGCACGCGCGAAGGCAAGTCGATTGCGATTCGGCCCGAGGCGTCACAGCGTCTCCTGGCCTGAGTCCGTGGCGCTGCCTTGCTCGGAATTCCGAGCGCAAGATTTGCACACTTTTCCACAATACCCACGTACATGCGTACTATTGAAGCACGCGGACTTTTTCGCGCCATCCGAACAAACGCCGCGCAACTCCAGCCAGCTCAGCTCATTCTTTGTGGATTATTTTTACTAGAAACTACCGCGAGGAAGCGCTTACAGCGGGCCCTTTTTCGAGCAGTTGCTCCTTGCGATAGACCAGCGAATTGATATCGTAGGTGGCGAGCTCAAACCCGTGCCCGTGCGTGATGGCATCCGTGGGGCATGCCTCGACGCAATAGCCGCAGAAAATACAGCGCGAATAATCGATGTTGTACACGCTGGCATAGCGCTCGCCCGCCGAAATGCGCTTCGCATCCGTATTTTCCGCGGCCTCGATATAAATACAATTTGCCGGGCACGCCGCCGCGCACAGGAAGCATCCTACGCACTTTTCCAACCCGCTTTCGTCGCGGTGCAGCACGTGAATCCCGCGGTAGCGCGGCTGAAAGTGCACCGGCTCGTGCGGATAATTCTCCGTGACCGTCTTCCGGAAAATATTTCGGAAGGTCACACTGAATCCTTGCGCGAGTGTGCTGAACGTCTCGGCAACTTCGCGGATGATGTTCGCCATGACAGGAGTTTAACAAACGAAGCCGGACCCCGGCAATCTGTCCGCCGAGCCAAGCCCGTCCCCGCGTCAAATTGACGGAATCCCTCCCGCGCTGAGAAAGTGAGCTATGCAAATCCGGCCTGCCGTGCTCTCTGCCCACGGTGATTTCGTTTGGGCGATTCTGCAACCTACGATCCGCGCAGGCGAGACATACACGCTGCCGCGAGAGATGTCGCGCGTGGACGCGCTTGACTACTGGTTTGCTCCCTGGCACGAAGTCTTCGTCGCGGAAGAGGACACCCACATTCTCGGCACGTATTTTCTGCAGCCCAACCAGCAAGGCGGCGGCTCGCACGTAGCCAACTGCGGCTACGTAACCGCTCCCTGGGCCACCGGCCGTGGCGTGGCGCGCGCGATGTGCGCGCATTCCCTCGATCGCGCACGCGAACGCGGCTTCAAAGCCATGCAATTTAATTTCGTGGTGAGTACGAACCAGCGCGCCGTCGCGCTCTGGCAAAGCTTCGGCTTCGAAATTGTCGGGCGGCTTCCCGGCGCGTTTCATCATCCGAGCGCGGGCTTCGTCGATGCCCTGGTGATGTATCGATCTTTGCTCTGAGCGTCAGTGCGACTCCGCCGTCATGCGCTTCGCATTAAGCGCCTCGATAATCTGCTTTCCGTGGAATCGCCCGTTCTCGATGAAAATCTCTCCCGTGTGCCGCCCGCCGATCACCACGCCCGCCAGGTGAATCCCCGGAACGTTGCTCTCCAGCGTATTGGGATCTAGAGCAGGCTTGCACGTAACAGGATCGAGATGCACTCCCAAGCTTTGAATGAACTGAAAGTCGGGGTGGTAGCCGGTCAGTGCGAATACCTGCTTCGCGGGGAGCCGCTTTTCACCCCCGTGGTTGCTGACGATTGCTTCCTGCGGCGTGATCTCCATCACTCGCGTTTCAAACAGCGCCTGAATCTGCCCGGCCTTGATCCTGTTTTCGATGTCGGGCTTCACCCAATACTTGATGCTCTGCCCGAGATGCGCGTCACGGTGCACCAGCGTCACCCTGGCGCCGTTTCGATACAGGTCCAGCGCCGCGTCGGCCGCAGAGTTTTTGCCACCGACGACCACGACATCTTGGTTCCAAAACGCGTGAGGCTCCGTGTAGTAATGCGAAACGTGCGGCAGATCTTCGCCCGGCACCTTGAGCTCGTTAGGCAGATCGTAGTAGCCGGTGGCCACAACAACTTTCCGGCTTTGATAGCTCTGCGGGGCGCCTTCCTCGGTCCGCGTATGAACCGTGAAATTTCCGTCACTTCCCTCCACCCGCAGCACCAACTCAAATAGCCGCACTTCCAGCTCGTAATGCTCCGCCGCCTTGCGGTAATACTTCAGCGCTTCGACGCGTCCAGGTTTTTCCGCGGGGCTGACCAGCGGCAAATCGCCGATTTCCAGCAACTCCGGGGTGGTGAAGAACACCATGTTGACGGGATAGTGGTAAATCGAATTGCACAAGCAGCCTTTGTCGATGACCAAGGCGCGCATTCCGGCGCGTTTTGCCTCGATGGCCGTCGCCAAGCCGGTCGGTCCTGCGCCCATGCAGATGACGTCGTAGTCCGCCATAACATTTTCAGTTTGCCGGGAGCTCCGCCGAATTGCAAACCACTCAGCTCGGGTCTACTGAGGAACTGCCTCTTCCAAAATGGACGTAAGCTCTTGCCGGAAGGTATCCAGCTCTTTCAAGCGTTGCGGCGTGGCGTCGATTTCCTTTTTCTTCCACACGAAGACCTCGCGCTCTCCTCGCTTCAGTTTCACGCTGAGATTGCCCTCAACTATGTATGTGGGCGCAGCCAGTAAACGCAGTCCGGCATTTGCAACCGGAGTGAGAAGCGCCGCACATTCCCCGCGCCGCACGCACAGCGCGCTCTCGTACGGGGGGATCGCGATCGGACGAAATCCAGCCTCGAACAGCCGCTCCAGCGTCTTCATTTGCTGCGGGGTCAAATCCGGCATGGAGAGTAGCCAGCCACAGCTGCCAGGTGGCGCAGCGATTCTTGGCGGTGCGCCTGCTAACGCAAGCGTCAAAGTCTCGGCAACTGAGACTATGCTGCAGTCGAATCCGCTTCCGAAGACGAGCCTTCGAGCTGCGCCAAAATTTCGCGCAGCGTGCCAATCAGTTCGTCGCGCGAGACATGGCTCTTTTTGAACTGAATCCGGAACCGAAACGCCTCATTCTCCGGCTCAAATTGAAAGATAAACGGCTGCGGGCGCTGTGGTCCGGTCTGCTCTTCCCGCCGCTCACGGCGCGCTTCATCCCGCGTCAAGCCGCCCTGCAGGATACGATGCAGCATCTCCACCATTTTCTTTTCGGTGGGCTGCCGCGCAATCTGCAGCAGCAGCGACTTCGACGCGATCCCCTGCTCGATGCATTTCTTCCGCAGCGAGTCCGGGATATTGCGCAGCGAGAGCGTCTCCGTCACCGAAGACCGCGCCCGTCCAATTTTCCGCGCTACGTCTTCGTGCGTATACTCAAAATGCGTCGCCAGGCGGTGCAGCCCGTCGGCCTCTTCAAATGGCGTCAAATCTTTCCGCTGAATGTTCTCGATCAGTCCGATCTCAAGCGTCTCCGCATCATCGGCGGTCTTCTCGATGCACGGAATTTCGCGCAGCCCCGCCGCCCGCGCCGCGTGATAGCGGCGTTCTCCTGAAATGATGTAATAGCAATCCTCGCGCGCAACGAAGCGCACCAGCAGCGGCTCCAGCACGCCTTTCTCGCGCACCGAATCGGTCAAGTCCCGCAGATCTCCAATGGCTTTGCGCGGCTGATCCGGATTCGGACGTATCTGCTCCACCGGAATCATCCGCCCGATGGCCGCTCCGCTATAACTTGTCAGTGACTCGACGTAGTGTGAGTCATGCCGCATCTTCAGCGTGACGGGTAACCCGGCTCTCTTCAACACGTTGGATAACCTCCCCAGCCAGCTTCTTGTATTCCGTTGCGCCGGGTGATTTCGGCGCGAACGTCAAAATCGTCTCTTTGTACGCGGGACTTTCTTCCAGCCGCACGTTTTTGCTGATCTTGGTCTTGAACAGCACTTCGCCAAATACCGTGCGAATCTGCCCGTGCGTGTCCCGAGAAATATTCGTGCGCTTGTCGAAAAGCGTGATGACCACGCCTAATACTTTCAGTCCTGGATTGGGACGCGCGCGAATGCGCTCATATGTTTCCAGTAAGTCGTCCGTGCCCTCAATCGCAAAATACGCCGCTTGAATCGGCACCATCAAATGCGTCGACGCCACCAGCGCGTTCACCGTCAAAATTCCCAATGACGGCGGCGTATCCAGAATCACGTACTGATAATCCTTCAGTATGGGAGCCAGCGCATCCTTCAATCGGTACGGCGCGTCGAACTGCCCTGCCAGCGCCTGCTCCAGTTTCGCCAACGCCAATCGTCCCGGCCCCAGAAACAGCATCGGATCTTTCGTCGGCTTGACTATCGCGGCCATCGACGCGCGGCTCTCGTTCAGCACCTCAAACATCGAGGTGGCAATCTCACCCATATCGTAAAATGCGATCGTCGAATTGGCCTGTGGATCGAGGTCGATGAGCAGCGTGCGCTTCCCACGATTGGCAATCGCGGCGGACAAATTTATCGCCGTGGTGGTCTTCCCCACGCCGCCTTTTTGATTCGCTATCGTGATGATGGCAGTCATAGGCTTCCGCCTCCGCCCAAACCAGCAGTGGGGGGCCGTTGCCGTCCGGCAACCCGATTGCTATATGTAGCTGTGGCCCCCAGAAAACCCCCTAGACCTAGGGACACTCTACGTTTCTAACCCATCGCAACGCAAGGAAAAAGTAGATCCCATCGATTCTCTCTCAGTGGAAAACTCCGCCCGCACAGCGCGGTTCTCCGAGGCCACCCATCATAGGCGTCTGACTGCAGACCGGCGAGCGTGGTGTCCAAGCAATCAACCCTCCCCCATGCGATTGCTCCCGGCGATCGCATAGAGAGCGCAACATGCCATTGCCGTGAGTTCGTCGCGTTACGCGGAGCAGTCCTGTTTGACCCGGACGAACGATGTGAGTCGCGTGCCTATGTTAAAATTCGGTTGAAAGGGAATACGTGCGAGCAGCTAGACAGATTTCGCGGTGTCTATGGGTTGCGGGCGCAATGCTGTTTCTGATTGCGTCGAGCGGCGCCCCTGCCCAATCGCGCGCGGTAACCTCGCAGCAGTCGGTCTCTCAGGAAAGCCAGAATCGTCGTTTGCGGCTTTACAACACGCACACCGCTGAGCGGATTGATATTGTTTGCCGCCAGGGAGACCATTTCGTTCCGGGCGCGCTCGCCAAGCTCGATTATTTCCTGCGCGATCATCGCACCGGCGACGTTCGCCATTTCGATCCGCGCCTGTACGATATCCTCTCCGACCTCACGTCGTCGATCGGGAATCCTGGCGGCGAGATTGACATCATCTGTGGCTACCGAACCTCGTCGACCAACGAATCTCTTCGCGCTCACACCACCGGAGTCGCAAAAAACAGCCTGCACATTCAAGCGGAAGCGATTGATCTGCGCATGCCCGGAATCGACACACTCCAGTTGCGCAAGGCGGCGCTCGCTCTGAGTCGCGGCGGCGTGGGCTACTACCCTCACTCGGACTTCATCCACGTCGACGTCGGCCGCGTCCGACAGTGGTGTTTCGACTGCCCAGCCGACCTGATCGCCGGCGATTAACTCGGATACGGATAGCCCTTCTCAAGGACTTTCTCGAGCGCAGCGTCGTGTCCGTAGATGTCATCGTAAAAGTGAACGATACCATCCTGGGTCACGATCACGGTGGCATAAACGATTAATACCGGAATCGGATGGGCAAGATTCACCTGCTGCGTCGTACTGCCATTCATGGCCGCGCGGACGCGCTCCATGTTCCAGCCTGGATTATTGCGCAGCACCCAGACAGCCAGGTCCGCTGGTTTTTCCAGACGAATGCAGCCATGGCTGAAATCCCGCCGGGACTTCGAGAAGAATACCTGCTCGGGTGTATCGTGAAAGTAAATGTTGTAGTTGTTGGGGAAGATAAACTTTACGAGTCCGAGTGAGTTCTTCGGCCCCGGCGTCTGACGGATGAAAAGCTTGCCTGCGCGGAGTTGCTCGAGCACTTCGCTCGTCACTGTTCCCGACGTGACGACCTCCTGACGGTCGTTCACCACCTCGAATCCCTTCTTCACCAAGTATTCCGGATGGCGAGCGATGCGCGGAAGAAATTCAGCTTTTGCGATGGAATAGGGAACACTCCAGTAGGGCCGGAATATGACATATTCCATGGTGTCGCTAAATACCGGGGTTTCGTGGCCGTAGGCTTTTCCGACCACGACATTCATTGTCACAGCGATCTTAAAGTTTTCGTCGTAGGCGCGCAGATGAAACTCGGGGATATTCGCGACGATGGGCGACTTTTCATAAGAAACCGGCAACCACCGCCAGCGCTCGAGGGTCAGTTGCATCTGGCGTATTCGATTGGCGAAAGGGACGTTTAGATCGGCCCATGTTTGCGCGTTGATGCGTCCATCGGGGTCCCTGCCAAGCCGGCGCTGAAAATTCTTGACTGCGTCCGCTAGCGGACCTTGATACACCGTTCCATCGGCCGAAACATTCGCGTCGGCCGGAAGGTCACCCTGCAGCCGGAGCAACCGGATCAATTGAGGGACGCCCGGATAGGAATCGCCCGGTGCGATCGTTTTTTGTGTGGCGGGAAGCTGGTTTCCGTCATATTCCTTCGCAAGCTCCGAGTAGGTATGCAGGGCTTGGATCGTACGCCGGTAACCGGGGTATGGAGGTTCCACCTGCGCCAGGACGCCGGCGACATCCGAAGCGTCCACAATATGTTCCCTGAGGAATTCGGGCAAATCGTATTTCTTGGCCTCGACGTCGAGACCAAAGTCAAAATGCTTCGGATTCACCTTGCCGATGTGAAGGTCGGAGATATATCTCATCACGCAGACGGTGAGCGCGACATCGAATCGCGCCACATCTGCCTCGGATGGTTGTGGCGCCACGGGTTTGAGTTTCGCGAGCCGGTCAGCCCAATGTGGACCGTCGTAATCCTCGGCGGACAGTCCCTTTTGGTCTGCTTGCAACAGAAGCGCAATGACTTGCTGCGCCTGTGCGGTTGGCTTCCCTTCCCTGACCCACGGCAGGGAATACCCGTACGACTCGTAAAATTTCTGCACGTGCTTGTCGTAATCACTGAAATCTGGCCAGCGCAGGTCCGGAAGATTTCCCGCCTGGATGATGGCACGCAACGAGGCTTGGCCCTCAGCGCTGAGCTGTTGAGGCGGCGCGGCGGATTTCGTGGGCGTTTCTGATTGCGGGCGCGCGCGCCTCGCTGAGCCGATGCCGTGACCCCACAATAGTGCAACGGCGGCAAGCGGCAGCACTGACAGGCCCTTGGAAATCCGCCATTGCTTCACTGGTTTCCTTCCTGCCCCTTTTCAATCCTAAACCCTGGCTTTTCGCAGGATAGAGATGCGAAGAGCCACTATTATGCACTCCTGGGTCTACGCCGCGGCAACGCAAGGGAAAGCCGGAAGGTGCCGCTCTTTTTGAGGATTCTCGCAGAGGATGAAACGAAGGCCGGGGAAATCGTTGCCGCCGATCCAGTCATTATGATTGGCAAAAGCGTGTGAAAGGCCCGAGCGCGATTCGATGGGGTACGCTCGTCAATTCCGACCTTTGTACTTTCCACTACCCACTACCTACTTTCTTCTGCCGCGCTTACAATTTCTAGGCTTGCCGCAAGTCGATGCTCCGCCTGCGAACACTTCGTGCCGAAATGCGCCCGACCTTGCGTCTCGCGCTGCCGCTGGTGCTCGCCGAGATCGGCTGGATGACCATGGGCATCGTCGACACCGTCATGGTCGGCCATTTGCCCGACAGCGCGAACTCCATCGGCGCGGTCAGCATCAGCTCCAGCATTTTCAATGTCGTCGCTTTCTTCGGCGGCGGCGTGCTGATTGGCTTGGACACCCTCGTGGCCCAAGCCTTCGGTGCCGGCAAGCGCGAAGATTGCCATCGCTCTTTGGTGAACGGCATCTATCTCAGCGTGGTCATGACGCCGCTTCTTATGGCCCCGGTATGGTTCTTTGGCCCGCTCTTGCAAGCGCTTCATATCGATCCGGTCGTCGCGCGCCTCGCGGTTCCGTACATGAAAGCGTTGGCCATCGGTCTATTTCCCCTGATGCTCTACTTCGCGGTGCGCCGCTGCATCCAGGCCATGAACATGGTCCGGCCCGTGGCCTTCGCGCTGGTCACTGCCAATCTCATCAACCTTCTCTTCAATTGGGTGCTGATCTACGGCAAGTGGGGCGCTCCGGCCATGGGCGTGGTCGGCTCCGGATGGTCCACTGCCCTCGCTCGGCTGTATATGGCGCTGGTTCTCGTCGGCTATCTGTTGTGGTACGACCGCCGCCATCGCACCGAACTGCTCAAGACGCCAGTCAATATCGACTTCACGCGCATCCGCCGCCTCATCATTCTCGGCCTGCCCGCTGCAACGCAAATCACGCTCGAGATCAGCGTCTTCGCATTGACCGCCGCGCTCATCGGCCGGCTCGGCGCCGTCCCGCTCGCCGCCCACCAGATCGCGCTCAACACCGTCGCTTTCACATACATGGTCCCACTTGGCATTTCGTCCGCCGCCGCGGTGCGCGTTGGCCAGGCCATCGGCCGCAAAGATCCCGCAGGCGCAGCCGATGCGGGCGGCACCGCGATTTTTGTCGGCGCCGCTTTCATGCTCGCTGCCAGCGTCCTGTTGCTTGTTTTTCCCCGCGCCATCGCGCGAATGTACACGCCCGACGAGGCCGTCATCCGCACCACCATCTTGCTGCTCGCCGCCGGCGCAGCCTTTCAACTCTTCGATGGCTTGCAGACCGTCGCGACCGGCGCTCTTCGCGGCGCTGGCGACACCCGGACGCCAATGCTTTGCCACTTCACGGCGTACTGGATTATCGGATTGCCGCTCGGCGCCTGGCTCTGCTTTCGCCGCCACTGGGGCGCCTTCGGCCTCTGGGCCGGCCTGAGCCTTGCGCTAATCCTAATCGGAGTCGTCCTGCTCTTCGCCTGGCGCCGCACGGTCCGCCGACTTGTAATGGCGGTGCCCGCAGTAGGTTCGCGACTAAACGTGGAGCGCGGAGAAGCCTAGGAACCGCTCGAATGTATCAAAGTCACGATCCCGGTGGAGCGCTTGATTTCACATCTTGTAGCGGCCGAGGTCATCGTCGGACAGGCCCTCGAGCCACGAGCGGAGCTGCTCGTTGGTGGTGCGTTCGGAAATGGCGCTGGAAATCTTGGAATTCTTCAGCACTTCGTCTTCGACAAAAATCGGGCAATCCACGCGCAGCGCCAACGCCAAAGCATCGCTCGGCCGCGAATCAATCGTCATCATCTGGCCGTCGCGCTCCACCCAGATCAGCGCGTAAAACGTATCATCCTTCAAATCGTTGACCACCACCTTCTGCACGCGCACTTCAAGCCCGAGCAAAACATTCTTCAGCAGGTCATGCGTCATCGGCCGCGGCGTCTGCACCTTCTCAATTTCCAGTGCGATCGCGTTGGCTTCGTAAACGCCCACCCAAATCGGCAGAATCGCCTGCCCCTGCACGTCCTTCAGCACCACAATGGGCATATTGGTGACGGGGTCCATCATCAGGCCGCGGATCTTCATCTCCACTTCCATCGAGGCCTCCCTTTGCTATGTCACCTGCTCGCCCACCAGGCTGTTCGGCCCGGCGCCTGTCACCAGAACCTGCACGTAGGTTCCCAGAAGCTCCCGGCGTTGTGAAGTGAAATTTACGACCCTGTGACATGAACTGTGCCCGCTCCACTGATTCTCGCGCCGCGACTTACCGCTGACAAGTACATCAAATGTCGCACCGAGCAGCGTCGCGTTGCGCTCGCCCTGAATCTCGCGCTGCTTTTCCTGCAAAACCGCCAGCCGGCGGCTCTTTTCTTCTTCCGAAATCGCATCCGGCATCTTAAGC
>CATPAM010000559.1 GCA_955651735.1 Candidatus Acidiferrales bacterium
ACTTAGGCTCGGCCAGCATCGCGTCGTAGGAGCCTGCGAACAGCAGCTTGCCACCGAGTTCACCAGCGCCTGGGCCAAGATCGATCACGTGATCCGCGGCCTGAATAGTATCGGGATCGTGTTCGACCACCAAAACGGTATTCCCCAGGTCGCGCAGCGATTTCAGAATGTCGATTAACCGCCGTGTGTCGCGTGGATGCAGCCCGATGGAGGGTTCGTCCAGAACGTACAGCGCCCCCACAAGATGCGAACCTAGAGACGTGGCCAGTTGAATCCGCTGCGATTCGCCGCCGGAAAGCGTTGAGGTCAGGCGGTCCAGCGAAAGATAGTCCAATCCCACTTCATCCAAAAATTGCAGCCGCGAGCGAACTTCCTGGAGAATCTTGTCCGCAATTTTGCTTTGCGCTTCCGTAAGCTGCAAACCGGCAAAAAACGCGCGCGCCTCTTTTACCGTGAGAGCGCAAATCTCCGTAATCGACTTCCCCGCCACGTGCACCGCGCGCGCTTCGGCCCGCAGCCGCGTCCCGCCGCACTCCGGGCACGTCGCATATCCGCGATAGCGGCTGAGAAACACACGCACATGCAGCTTGTACTTTTTGCGCTCCAGCCAGGTGAAAAAGCCCTTCACGCCGTCGAAATCATTTTCCCAATCACCTTCGAGGATCAGTTTTCGCTGGTCCGCAGTCAGATGCCGCCAGGCGACGTTTGTGGGAATATCCTGCGTGCGGGCCCATTTCTTGAGCTCTTGAAACAGAGCCTTGTAGCGAGGTTTGCTCCATGGTTCGATTGCGCCCTCATCCAAAGACTTGCTCGCGTCGGGCACGACCAGGTTCAAATCGAAATCGATGGTGTTGCCGAAGCCCTGGCATCGCGGGCACGCGCCATATGGATTGTTGAACGAAAAGAGCCGCGGCTCCGGCTCCTGATACAGCGTGCCGTCGTTCTTGCATTCGAATCGCTCGTTAAACACCAAGCGTTCGGCCGGATTAACCGCCGCATCGGGGACAAATTCCAATATGGCTTCCCCGCCCGCCTCGCGATAACAAATCTCAATCGAGTCCACCAGCCGCGCCCGCGACTCCGGGCTGACCGCCAGGCGGTCCACCACGACATACACCGGGCGCGAGAAGTCCACGTCCAGCAGGGTTTCCGGAGAGGAAAATTCGTGTAGCCGGCCGTCCTGATACAGCCGGTTGAACCCGCGCTTCTGGATCGCGCTGAGCGCATTGCGCAAAGCCTCTTGCGACGGCGGCGCGGGCTTTTTCTTTCCGCCGCGGCGCCCTGCGGCGGGCAGCTCCTGCACGATTCGAAGCTCGTACAACACATAAAAACGCCGCCCGGGAGCAAGCGACAGAATCTTCTCCGCGATTGCCTCCGGATTGTCGCGCCGCACTTCCGCGCCGCACTTGATGCAAAACGTTTGCCCGCAACGCGCGAACAACAACCGCAAGTAATCGTAAATCTCCGTCGCGGTCGCCACGGTCGACCGCGGGTTGCGCGTGGAATTTTTCTGCCGGATAGCCACCGCCGGTGCAATCCCGGAAATCTCATCTACGTCGGGTTTTTCCATGCGCTCCAGAAACTGCCTCGCATAGGCGGAGAGCGATTCCACGTAGCGGCGCTGCCCTTCCGCGTAAATGGTGTCAAAGGCGAGCGAGGATTTGCCCGAGCCGCTGACGCCAGTAACGACGGTGATGGCGTTGTGCGGAACTTCCACGTTGATATTTTTCAGGTTGTGAACACGTGCGCCGCGGATGGAAATAGTGTCTTGGCTGGTGCCTACCGGGATGAGTTCGTTGGTCGCCACAGGGGAAGCTCAGACAGCGCGCTCCGCGAGCGCTGCCCAAACTTCAAATTATACGGCCGGCGCGAGGACAGGGCAAACCGGGTGTTTATGGCTCCTCGATCAGACTGATCTGCCCCACGCCGCCTTGGACCGTAAGGCGAATGGTTGCGGGCGTCTTGCCGTACGCCTCGTTGGTATATTCGCCGTCTTCGTGGCGCAATCCGTGCGCGTCGACCGCGCCGATTCCCCCGGAAGCGCGGACCACGACGCCAACCTTTCTGGGCAGCCGGATGGTCACTTGGCCGACGCCGCCTTCAAGATCGGCGACCAGATCATTTTTGCGGTCGCCGGTAAGGTCCAAATCCCCCTGGCCTGCGCCCATGGACATCTGCAGGCGGGTGACCGGCATATCGCGCAGGCGAAGCTGGCCGCGGCCTGCGCCCATTTCGACTTTCAGCTCCAGCGGCACTTCATTGCTGAAGTGCAAATTCCACTGATTGTGTGTGGTACCGAAGTGTGTGCCTCCACTATCCTGAGAAATATTCAAATGGCCCACGCCGTCGGCAACGTTGTAATCAACGCGAGGTGTCTCATACGAGCCGCTATAACTGAAATCGGCGTCGAGCAGGTGGCTGGAGCCGCCGCTGATATTGAATTCGCCGGCGCTGGTTTCCAGGGACACATGGACGGACTTGGCGCCCTGCCGCTCCACGGTGCGGGACTGGTGCTGTAAATCACTGGAATAGTGGTGATCGCGCGTGAACGCGCGGCCATGCCAGAACAGAACAACCAGCACCAGCACGAAGGCCAGGGCACCGAAAGTCGGCCCCAGAGAAACGCTGGCGCGTGGCGTGCCGTCCGGATTTTGCCGCGCTCGCGTAACGTCCCACATTTTCCCAAGACCGATAAATACCAGGATGAGCGGCCAATAGGTGCGCAGAATCGGCCACGGATCGAACGCCGGGCGCCAGTTCGCATACAGGAACATCGCGCCGATGGCGATGAGCACAATCGGAAGGACCAGCGAGGTTCGGCGGGTAGGTTGACCGTCAGCCATTAGACACCTCTCCGTTCTTTACTACCCAGCGGCCGGAAAATAAGTCAGCATGTCAGCCGGAATCGTGAGGAGAGCATACCGCCGAAACCGTTGGCGTCGCAACGCCGGCAGGTCGCCGGCTGTGCTAGAGTTCGCGGAAGCGGTCGGAGAGTGCTAGGAGTGCCGCGATGGTCGCGTGGGAAAGAGTCATTTGGGTGGTCCTGGACAGCGTAGGCATCGGGGAATTGCCGGACGCCGCGGACTACAGTGACGTGGGACGTAACACCCTCGGCCACATCGCGGAATCACGACCGCTGAAGATTCCGAATTTGGTCCGATTGGGTTTGGCGAATATCGCGCCGCTGAAACATTTGCAACCCACGGCTCTTCCTCTAGGTGCGTACGGCAAGGGCGCCACGCGTTCGCCGGGAAAAGACACGACCACGGGACACTGGGAAATGGCGGGGGTATGGCTGGACCAGGCATTCCCGGTTTACAAAAATGGATTCCCGCCGGACTTGATTTCTGAATTTGAACGCTTGATTGGCCGCAAGTCGATTGGCAACAAGCCCGCCTCAGGAACGGAAATCATAAAAGAGCTGGGTGAGGAGCACGTGCGCACCGGCAAGCCCATCTTCTATACGTCGGGCGACAGCGTATTTCAGATTGCCGCGCATGAGAATGTGATCCCCATCGTGGAGCTCTATCGGATGTGCGAAATTGCACGAAAGCTGCTCGACGGGCCGCATCGGGTGGGGCGCGTGATCGCCCGGCCCTTCGCGGGTCCGGTGGGCAATTTCGCGCGCACTTCGCGACGCCACGATTATGCCGTCGATCCCCCGAAGCCGATGCTGCTGGATGTTCTCGCGAAGCGCCGCGTGCCTGTCTTCGGCATCGGGAAGATTCACGACATTTACAACGGGCGCGGCGTGCAGGATTACGTCACCACGAAAAACAACGTCGATGGCATGGAGAAATTGAGCGCGGCACTTCAAGAGCGAAAGAATGGCCTGATATTTTGCAATCTGGTGGACTTTGACATGTTGTACGGGCATCGCAAAGACGTCGAGGGCTTTGCGAAATCCCTGGAAGAATTCGACCGCTTGCTGACGGACTTCCTGCCGAAGCTCGGTGCCACGGATCTTCTGATGATTACCGCGGACCACGGCTGCGATCCCGACCCGCGCTGGGCAACTACAGATCATTCACGCGAGTACGTGCCGATTTTGGCGTACTCACCGGCACGCGATGCCGGTGTGAACCTGGGCATCCGCCAAACGCTCGCCGACATGGGTCAGACCATCGCGGAAAATTTCGGCGCCGCCATTCCGCATGGAACCAGCTTTCTCCGCGAAGCCACGGCGCCGCGAGGCGATGCGGTTACGAGAAGAGGAACCGTCAGCTGAATTAGACCCGGAAACGCTGGAAATTTCGAAATTTTATCGCTCCGATAGACCCCTGTCCGAGCGGGCAGTTACCCCCTCTGTTCGTCCGAGCAGGTATCTCCGTCCGCACAGAAATCGATTCGCCCATCTTGCGCCGCTGGTTTGTTTTCACAATGGAAGCATTGACGGGGGATGACTTTGCCGCCCGAAGGTACCTCGATGCATGCTTCCAGTTTTTGCAGCCTAGGCAGCAAATTATTTTTCGCCGCCGTTCTGGTTTCACCGATCACTTCCCTGGCGCAGTCCGACTCCAAATCACTCAGGAACAACTACGGCGTTTCCGTCCAGGACCTGAAATTGGCCGGCAAGGGACATGCGGCCTTCGACAAAGGCAGCCGCTTGCTCGAAAAAGGAGACACCGCCGGCAGCATCGCGTATCTGGAGCAGGCAACATCCGAGTCTCCGGAACATTACAAGGCCTACTACGACCTAGGCGTCGCGCAATTCCGCCTCGGCCACCTGGCCGAAGCAGAGCAGGCTTTTCAGAAAGCAATCGATCTAACCGGCGGAGGGTTCGCCCCGCCGCAGTTTGGCCTGGGCGCAATTTTCTGCAAAAAGCAAGAATTCCTGCTGGCCGAAACGATTCTGCAGCGAGGGGTCGAACTCGAGTCCGGCTCGGCCATCGGCAAATACTATCTGGCTTGGGCGCAATTCGGGCTAAACCGCCTCGTGGAAGCGGAGCGCAGCGCCGAGCAGGCGCTGGCGCGCAACGCAAACTTGGCCGAAGCGTATTCGTTGCTGGCGCGAATTCATCAGCGCCAGCGTAATGCACCAGCCGTCGCGAGGGACTTGGAAGTGTACCTCAAGCTTGACACGCACAAAGAGTTCGCGCGCCGCCTAGCCGCCAAAATTCAGCAGGAAATGGCGCAGGATACTGCCGCCTCGGTGATCGCCGCGATCCATCCCTAGCTTGCCAGGCGATCATGCTGGCGCCCGCGCGATCCAAGCCGGAGCGTCAATCTTACAAACGAGTTAGTTACCGGAAGTAGTGGAGCTGGGGCTGCCGGGGGCGTAGTAACCGTTGCGGGTTCGCGCCACGAGTCGGCCGCGGCCGCGTGGCGGGATGACGTCCACCTGCACGGCGCGGAACGTGCCATCGCGCTTGGTATTGGTCGGATAGTAGGCCAGCGTGTACTGATTGCGAATGTCGTGCGCCACCTGCTCGCAGATGTTGTGCACGTCTTCGACGTTCTCCGGGAAATACGCGAGGCCACCGGAGGCTTTAGCGATTTCCTCGAGCGCGCGCCTGGCGCGCTTGGCGCTCTTCTTGCTCTCTTCGCTTAGCAGACCGATGGTGTAGATGACCGTGTCGGTCTTCTGGATTTCGCGAACGGTTTTCTCCAGCGAATTATGGCTGGTATTGTCTTCGCCATCCGTGACGATCAGCAGTACTTTCTTGTCCCTGCTTCCCTTCTTCACATGGTCAAGCGAGCCGATGATGGCGTCGTACAGCGCGGTGCTGCCGCGGGAATCGATGCGCTCCAGAGCTTCCTTTAATTCCGGGACGCTACTGGTGAAATCCTTGTCGAGGTCGAGATAGAAATCGTCGTTAAAATTCACGACGAATGCTTCGTCCTGCGGATTACTGGCTTCGACCAGGGTGATGGCCGCCTGGTTCACGCGCGGGCGTTTGTCACGCATGCTGCCGCTGTTGTCAATGACCAAGCCCATGCTCACCGGTATGTCTTCGCGCTTGAAGACCGAGAGCTTTTGCTCGACTTTATCTTCGAGAACGCGGAAGTTATCCTGCTTAAGGCCATCCGCAAAGCGCCCACGATCGTCGATCACCGTGGTGTGCAGGACCACCAGGTTAACGTCCACGCGAATCTTGGAATCCTGACCCCCGCCAGGTTGACCTGGAGGCGGCGGAGGGGCGCTCGCAACGGACGGAAGTTGCGCTAGCGCAACTGCGACGCCGAAGAGAAGCGTGAAGGAAACGAACAGAGCCAGGAAACCGCGGCGGGACCAGAGAGATGCTAGATCAGTGGCTGGGAGCGTAGTAGCCCGTTTTCGAATACACGTTGAGGGGAGGAAGCCCCTTGGGCGCGCGGAGCTTGATCTTGATTTTTCTCCAGCGCGCGTCATGCGCCTTATTGCTTGGCCGATATCCCAGGACATATTGGTTTCGCAGCTCCATGCCGATTTTTGATGCTATATCCGGTAGTTCGTTAAGGTTCTCAACAGCAAAGACGCGGCCACCGGTCATTTCGGTAACCTCGCCTAACAGAGAGGGGCCATTCAGCTCCTCGGGCGTTCGGTTGCGATAGCCAAGCGGGTCAAAGATGCCAATGGCATAGAGCTGGGTGTCGGCCTCCTTAACCAGACGCTTGATATCGCTCTCATTGTAACGACTATGATTATCTCCCCCGTCGGATAGGATGAGCAAGGCACGCTTGCCGTTCCGTGCACCCCTCATCTGGCTGAGGCCGAGATAGATCGCGTCGAGCAGCGCCGTGCGACCCTTGGGCGCGGTGAGCATCATGCGGCTTTGCAGATCCTCGATGCTGTTGGTGAAAGCGCTGGTGAGCTCGGCGCGCTCGTTAAAACTGACCAGAAAAAATTCGTCCTGCGGATTAGCAGTCTTGAAAAATTGCAGTGCGGCTTCGCGGGCCTTGCCGATTTTGTTGGCCATGCTGCCGCTGAAATCGAAGATCACGCCGATGGAGATGGGCACATCTTCGGAAGAGAACGTGACGACTTCCTGCTCGATGTTGTCTTCGTACACGCGGAAGTTGTCGGGATCAAGCCCGGTCACCAGGCGATTGTAAGGATCGGTCACGGTAACGTTGATCAACGCTAGGTCAACATCCATGTGCAACCCGTTGGAAGGCTTGACAGCGAAACCGGGAGTGTCTTTCTTTACGTCCTCTTTGGGCTTCGCGGCATCTTTGGATTTAGCTTCGTCGTTGGGCTTGCTATCGCCTGTTGCCGTGGGATTGTCGCCGGACGCGGAACTGTCCTGCGCAGCAGCGGGGACGGAGGAGAGCAGCAAGGTCAGACAGACGGACAGGAGGATAACGAACCCACTTAGAAGTCGGAACTGATCTGCGTCGCGCTTCACGGCTCCCTCACTCGACCCGGACCTGCCGGAACGGCCGCGCGGTTAGGACTGAACTAGATTCTATCACCAGCATTCTACAAGACAAGAACAATTGCTAAATGCTTCCCATAAATTTTGTCAATCTTTTGTCAACACCCATCAACTGGGCTCGACGCGGACGCCAGGGCTTGCCAGCATCGGGGAGTTACAGTAGAAGTTGCTCAGGAACAATGTAGGAAAGGCCAATCATGAGTTCGCCGCAGGTGGTTGTGGTAATTCCAGCACGCTACGGCTCGACCCGGCTGCCCGGGAAGCCACTGGTGTCGCTGGGCGGGAAGCCGATGGTCCAGCGGGTATACGAGCATGCCAAGCTGGCACAACGGGTGAACCGCGTCATCGTGGCTACCGACGATGAGCGCATCGTCAAGGCGGTGCAGGGCTTCGGCGGCGAGGCGCGAATGACGCGCGTGGATCATCGCACCGGCACAGAACGGGTAGCGGAAGTGGCCGCGCATGAAAGCGGCGACATCTTTGTGAACGTGCAAGGCGATGAGCCGATGCTCGACCCCGCGGCGGTCGACACCGCGATCGCGGCTTTGCTCGGGGCGCCGCCGGCGGCCATTGCCACTGTGGCCACGCCCATCAAGATTCCCGGGGACATCATGGATCCCAATGTGTGCAAGGTGGTGCTGGACTTTGACGAGAACGCTCTGTACTTTTCGCGGGCACCGGTCCCGTGGGTGCGGGATACCGGCGGCAAAGTGCAGATCCGGCACCTGAAGCACTTGGGTCTGTACGTCTTTCAGCGCGACGCCCTGCTGGAATATCCGACGCTGCCGCAAGGGGACTTGGAACGGATCGAGCGATTGGAGCAGCTCCGCTGGCTGGAGAACGGCTGGAAGATTCGCGTGGCGGAAGTAGAGCACGACGCAGTCAGCGTAGATGTGCCCGAAGATGTAGCACGCGTGGAGAAATTATTAGCGACGTAGTATGCGGTATTTGGAGCGCGCCTGCCTGCGCAGGCAGGCTGAAGCGCGCCCCAAGAACCCCGCAAACAGGCTTTACGGTTGGACGGAGGCGCTTCCGGCGCTAGTGCGTTTGCCTGAGTCCATCCCTACGAACAGCATCGTGTTCGAGCCAGTGAGATAAGCGTGGTAGTTCAGCGTTGTCGAGGGCGAATTGCCCGTGGTGACTGTGTAAGTGTTAGCACCAGTCCCGTCGCCATTGACCGTAAGCATTCCGGTGATAGGTATGTTCAGAAACGCCGGATTGCGTTTGCTCGGCGAGGCCAGTTCCACGAAATCGACGACGCCGGTAATCGCGCCGCCGGTGGA
>CATPAM010000560.1 GCA_955651735.1 Candidatus Acidiferrales bacterium
CTCGTCCTCGCCGCCAACTACGTCCTCCTCTTCTTCGGGTGGGAAGGCGTGGGCCTCTCTAGCTACCTGCTCATCGGCTTTTATTTCTTGCGCAAATCCGCCGCGGACGCCGGCAAAAAAGCTTTCATCGTCAATCGCATCGGGGACTTTGGCTTCATGCTCGGCATGTTCCTGCTCTTCAAAACTTTCGGCACCCTCGATTTCGTTCCCCTCTTCGCGAAAGCCGCGCCGCTGCCCGCCGACGCCCTGGGTCACTTAGGCATGTTCACCGTCGCGTGCTTGCTGCTCTTCATGGGCGCCTGCGGCAAATCCGCGCAGCTTCCCCTCTACGTCTGGCTGCCCGACGCGATGGAAGGTCCCACCCCGGTCAGCGCCTTGATTCACGCCGCCACCATGGTCACGGCCGGCGTCTACGTCGTTGCGCGCTCGCACATTCTTTTCACCCATGCGCCCACCGCCATGTTCGTTGTCGCCATCGTCGGCTGCGCCACCGCCTTGTTCGCCGCCACCATCGGCCTCGTGCAGACCGACATCAAGCGCGTCTTGGCCTACTCCACTGTCAGCCAGCTCGGTTACATGTTCCTGGCCTGCGGAGTCGCTGCGTTTTCCGCCGGCATCTTCCACCTCATGACCCACGCTTTCTTCAAAGCCCTGCTCTTCCTCGGTTCCGGCAGCGTCATTCACGCTATGGGCGGCGAGCAAGACATGCAGCGCATGGGGGGCCTCAGCAAGAAAATTCGCTGGACCTACCTCACCATGCTCACCGCCACGCTGGCCATCGCCGGCTTTCCCCCGCTCGCCGGCTTCTTCAGCAAAGACTCTATCCTGCTCAGCGCCTACCAAAGCGAGCATGGCGGCCGCATCCTCTACGCCTTCGGCCTGCTTACCGCGCTGCTCACTTCCTTCTACGTGTTCCGCCTCATCTTCCTCACCTTTCACGGCAAGCCACGCTACGACGAGCACAAGGTCCACGTCCACGAATCGCCCAAGAGCATGCTGGTTCCGCTCATGATTCTCGCCGTGCTTTCGATCATCGGCGGCTGGATGGCCGCGCCCGCCTTCTGGGGCGGCCCAGATTACTTCGCCAGGTTCCTCGAGCCGACTTTTGTGCAAAGCAGCGTCGGCAATGCCGAAGGCGCGGAAGCCGCCGCGCACGCGCTCGAAATTCCGCTGGCCATCGTCGCTGTCGCCGCCGCGCTTCTCGGCTTCGCGGTGGCTTTCTGGCTCTACCTCAAGCAGCCCGGCAAGCCCGAACAACTCGCCAAATCCATGCACGGCCTCTACAACACCTTGCTCCACAAGTATTACGTCGACGAAATCTACGCTGCGCTTATCGTCCAGCCCCTGCTCTGGATTTCCACCAGCGTCCTCTGGCAAACTGTCGACGTCCGCACGATCGACGCCACCGTCAACGGCATCGCCGAAGGCGCCACCGACATCGGCGACGGCGTGCGCCACACGCAGTCCGGAAACACGCGCAGCTACGCCGTCTGGGTCGTCATTGGCGCGCTGGTCATCATCGCCATCATCTTCTGGCCGTACTTCCGACCCACAACCGTCGGGATGGTGCGCTGATGCTCCACGGCAGCTATTTGCTCACCATCGTAATCTTCTTTCCGGCCGCGGCCAGCCTCGCGCTGCTCTTGCTCCGCGCCGACGATCACCTTTGGATTCGCCGCCTCGCGCTGACCATCGCCACCGTCGAATTTCTTTTCTCCCTGCTCCTGATCCCCAAAGTCCAGATCGGCGTGGGCGGCTATCAACTCGAAGAATTCGCCAAGTGGATCAACGTCCCGCCCATCAACTATCATCTCGGTCTCGACGGCATCAGTCTGTTCCTCGTCATCCTCACCACGTTCCTGACCGCTGTCTCAGTGCTCGCGTCCTGGAACAGCATCCAGCACCGCGTCAAGGAATTCTTCGTCATGCTCTTGATGCTCGAAGTCGGCGTGGTCGGCGTCTTCCTTTCGCTCGACCTTTTCCTCTTCTTCCTTTTCTGGGAAGTCATGCTCATCCCCATGTATTTCCTCATCGGCATCTGGGGGCACGAGCGCCGCATCTATGCCGCCGTGAAATTTGTGCTTTACACCATGGCCGGCTCCATCCTCATGCTCGTGGGCATCATCTGGCTGCACAATCTCAGCGCGAGCGTGATGCCCGGGGGAACCTTCGACCTGCCGACGATTCAGCAGATGCTGCAATCCGGCGCCATTCGCCTCACCACACTAGAGGAGATGTATCTCTTCCTCGCCTTCTTCGTGGCCTTTGCCATCAAGGTCCCGCTATTTCCGTTCCACACCTGGCTGCCCGACGCGCACGTCGAAGCGCCCACCGCCGGCTCCGTCATCCTCGCCGGTGTGCTCCTGAAAATGGGCACCTACGGCATGATTCGCTTCTGCTTGCCGCTCTTCCCCAACGCCGCGCATCGTGCCGCGCCAATTGTCGCTACGCTGGCCATCATCGGCATCATCTACGGCGCGTTAGTCGCCCTCGCGCAGCCCAATCTCAAGAAACTAGTCGCCTACTCCAGCGTCAGCCACCTCGGCTTCGTGGTCCTTGGCATTTTCGCTTTCCAAAATATTTCTATGCAAGGCGCCGTTTTCCAAATGCTCGCGCACGGCATTTCCACCGGCGCTCTCTTCTTGCTCGTCGGCATGCTTTACGATCGCCGCCACACCTTTGAAATTTCCGAATACGGCGGCCTGGCCACGCCAATGCCCAAGCTCGCCGCCTTCTTCCTGTTCGTCGCGCTTTCCTCGCTCGGCCTGCCCATGCTCAACGGCTTCGTCGGTGAGTTCCTCGTCCTCTCCGGCTCCATGCAGTCCGGCATCCATCACCACGTCAGCTGGACGGTTCTCGGCACCACCGGCGTCATTCTCACCGCC
>CATPAM010000561.1 GCA_955651735.1 Candidatus Acidiferrales bacterium
CAACTTGAGCGAGCGCCTGTTGCTGGCCAAATCTTACGAGAGTAAAAAGACCTAGTAGGACACAGATTGAAATCAACCTCGTTTGTACCAGGACGTCTTTCATTTCTCGACCTCCTATTCGAATTTAAGCGAAATCAGCCATTAGTATTCGGCCCCTGCTGTCAGGTTCTAGATTCGTTGCGAGAAGGACAACCCTTGGGTGTATGCTTCCCGAACTTAATCGTTTTTCTCGAAGGAGTCTTCATGGCCTCCCCTACGACCGCACCCATTGACCAAGGCGCAAAGATTCCGAAGCCGCTTCATCTGATACGGGCAATTGAGTATTGGGACATTGAGCGGAGGTCGTGGCCCGGATATGAGCACTGCGCTGTATTAATTGCCGAAGATGCCGATGTTCACTTTCGGCGGAGTCTCATGCCCCGTTATCGAACCGCGCTGATACTGACACTGGCGGCCTGTTGCTGCGCCAGTTGCCAAAAGGAACCAATAGATACGCGTGCTCAGGATGAGCGTGCTATCCGAGGAGCGGATGCCGCGACACTTAAAGCTGCGCAGGCAAATGATGTTGACGGTGCGGTTGCCAACTACGCGGATGATGCCTCGTGGCTCCCACCCAACTCACCGCTGGTCCACGGCAAAGCCGCGATCAGGGCAGGATGGGCCAAGCTGATCGGCAACCCAGGGTTCACCATCGACTGGCAGATCAATAAATTGGAAGTCGGGCGGGCGGGTGATCTCGCTTATACGATCTACACTTATCAGATGGCTCTTGACGGAGCCAACGGCAAACCGATTACCGATCAAGGTAAGGATATGGCCGTTTGGAGGAAGCAGTCTGATGGCGCTTGGAAAATGGTGGCCGATACTTTTAATTCAGATTTAGCCCTAAAACAAGCGAAGACTCCTGAAACCAAACACCAAACAATCAAACACCATCCGCGCAGGAGACACAAGACCAGTTAGAGGATTTGTCTTTGCGCGTATTTCCTGGCGGGGCCATGCCCTGGTGTCATTCCGTCTTCGCCTCTGACAGCTTCTCAATTCCGGCCAGTCTTGAGGTCAATAGGTTTACAAACCACGTTTCAAGGTAACATTGGTCTTAGGAGACCATCATGGTGATTGGGAATCGCTTGAAAGAATTGCGCGAATCAAAAGAACTCTCGCAGGGCGACATTGAAAAACGGTCAGGCTTACTCCGGTGCTACATCTCACGCGTTGAAAACGGTCATACAGTTCCGGCAGTTTCGACGCTCGAAAAGATGGCACGGGCCTTAGAAGTGCCAATGTACCGCCTGTTTCATGATGGTCAAGCGCCAACATCATTGCGCAAGCTGAAACCTCCGAAGGATGACGAATGGGGAAGCACAGGCGGCGAAGCTGTCTACCTCTCCAAACTGTGCAGGCTACTTGCGAAAATGGAACCTAACGACCAAAAACTCTTGTTGCATATTGCCCAAAAAGTCGCAAGAGGCTAGCCCCGTTCCACTGACCGATTCCCTCAAACTGCGTAAATCTGTTACAAGCTGCTTCCCCGAAGTCTTATAATGGGTCATTAATTTCTAACAATCCGCCTTTCGGGACGACCGCCAGAATGCTGACATCGTTACAAATTGTGCGAGGGCACGGGAAGTTCAGCTAACTAAACTGGCCGCTTCAAAGTCGTTTCCTACCAGACAGGTATGCGCGTAGCTCGGATTATGAGCACGGGGGGACTTTGGAGTCGTAACTGCACAATAGATTGGTGTCAGCCGGAAAGGAAAGCTGAAAGTGGACCCTGATGTAAAAACGGCGATTCTCGAACTCTGTGAACTGTGTCGAGAGACGTTAATCGGTGCTTCAGAAACACGGCTGATTGCATTGCGTATTCACCAAGCACTCGTGAACGCCAAGGTGCCGGGCTACCTTGAGGCACATGAATCGACTGGGGATGATTCCAGATGGCTTGAACAGCTAAAACGTGAACTGGAAGCTTCAAGTTCGAGGGTGTTAGGCAAATTGGGGAAAGCTCGTTGAAGCTGCAATCGCGTTTGCTCTCCTTACAAGACGTACGCATTTCATCGGCCCGCCTGTTCCCAGGTTAGAAGAGAAGAACGCATGAGTACAATATGGGAGGCCCTTCGCGTACCCACAGGGCCCTTCGATATACTCTGGGCGTGAACCATCCGTCGATCCTTCTCGGGACCTCATCGTTCACAGCTTCAGGTTGGGAAGGAGCTTTCTATCCGAAAGGAATGCGATCCGCTGATTACCTGGCTTTTTATGCAGAGCACTTTCACACGGTTGAAGTGGACTCAACGTTCTACGGCTGTCCTTCCGCTCGTACAGTCAATAACTGGGCCGCTCGAACTCCCGAGGGCTTCATATTCTCCGTCAAAGTCCCCCAGGTCATCACGCACGAAAGGGTTCTAGCTGACTGCGATGCTGACCTGAAGGAGTTTCTCGATACGATGAATATCCTCGGCCCAAAGCTTGGTCCGATTGTCTTTCAGTTTCCCTTTTTCAATCGGAGCATTTTTTGTGACCGACATGAGTTTCTAGATAGGCTCGTTCCGTTTCTCACGAAGCTTCCTGAAGCTCACAGGTTTGCAATTGAGATTCGCAACCGAAACTGGCTCGACGTTGAATTTGCGAACCTGCTACGGGATCACAAGATCGCTCTCGTGCTCCAGGATCGATCATTCATGCCGAGCCCGGCAGAACTGAAATTCGATCCGATCACTGCGGACTGGACGTACATCCGATGGCTCGGAGATCTCCAAGCAATTGAAGAACAAACGACGACCTGGGACAAGACCGTTGTTGATCGCACCACTGAACTCAGCGGTTGGGTCGATTTTTGCTACCAGATCAAGAAGCGCGGCGTACTGATCTACGCCTACGCAAACAACCACTATGCAGGCCACGCTCCGGCGACAATCAAACAGTTTCGAAAGCTGTGGCAAGCGAAGGGACTTCCTGAGTTAGGTAGGCCACAGAAGATGAGGCAGGAGAGTTCGCTTTTCCCCGACTGAGGGAAACCACTGCCAAGTCACTTGCCTCTTGCAGTACGTCTGGTGCACTACCTCCTCTTTGAGATAGATTTCATCGGGAGGATTCATGGACATTCTGGCAGCAATCAAGCGCGAAGAGAGAAAACTCGAAAAGCAATTAGGCAGGCTGCAACACCAATTGAACGGAGTACGGGCGGCGGCAAAGGTTTTGGGGGATTCAACGAAGCAAGAACTAACGAGCGCGAAGAAGCGCGTCCTTTCTGCCGCTGCGAGAGCGAAAATTGGGAAAGCTGCTAAGAAGCGATGGGCAAAGTTTCGAGCGCAAGCCAAGAAGGTTGCGGGATAGTTCCCTTCGCGTCGTCGCTTGAATAAGAGGTTTCAAAAGTGTCGCTAATTGGACAGAATCCTAAGCCTCCATAGATTTACCCTTCTAAGAGCGAATAGCTGTGTTCAGCCCCGTCTAGGAAGCCAAGAGGCAATATCTGAAAAAATTAGCGACGACCTGATGTGATTTTTGTCGGTGCATTTGCAGGAGCGAAAGCAACGTGGCATTGAAAATGACGGACCGCGAAGTGGATGGCGCGTCTGTAGTGACGCTGGACGGGCGCATCGTGATGGGCGCTGAAGGCAGTGCTCTACGTGAGAAATTGAAGAACCTAATCTCCGAGGGAAAGAAAAGAATCGTTCTGAATATGAACCACATTGAGTATATCGATAGCTCAGGCTTGGGGACATTGGTCTCCGCGCATTTGAGCGCAAAAAACCACGGCGCGGCGCTCAAGCTCAGCAATCTGGGCAGAAAATTCCAGGAAGTCCTGCAACTCACCAAGCTGGTGACGGTATTCGAGG
>CATPAM010000562.1 GCA_955651735.1 Candidatus Acidiferrales bacterium
ACAAATGGCTGCCATGGGTGACGACATGGAAAAGTTCGGCGTGTGGCGCGGCACCTTCGACCATTGCTTCAATGATGCCTGGCTCGAAAAGTTTTTCGTGGCCCTGGAGGAAAACTCCTCCTGGCTGCGCACTCCCACGCCCAGCGAATACCTTTCTACGCGCACGCCCGCTGGCCGCGCCGATCTACCCACCGCCTCCTACACCGAGATGATGGAATGGGCGTTGCCTACGCGCGTCCGCCAGCGCTACAACCAGGTGCTCAAAGAATTCGCCTCGCGCAACGAGGTGCTCGCCTTCCTGCGCGGCGGATCCTGGCGCGGATTCTTCCGCAAATATTCCGAGTCCAACCTGCTGCACAAAAAAATGCTGCACGTCGCCCATCGCATCGATACTTCGCCCGCGCGGCGCAGCGTTTCGAAAGCCGGCGAAGAGCTGAAGAAGGCTCGCGACCTGCTCCTTCGCGCGCAGTGCAATGACGCCTACTGGCACGGCATTTTCGGCGGTCTCTACGCCCCGCACCTGCGCACGGAGCTCTGGCGCAGTCTGATTCGCGCCGAGTTTATCGCCGATCAGCAAACGCCCGGTGGCCTCGCGCCGCGCGTGGAGACTTTCGACTATGATGGTGACGGCGCGAGCGAATTGCTTTTCACCTCCACGGAATATCAGGCTCTAGTGAAGCCTTCAGACGGGGGCACGGTCGCGGCCCTTGATTTTCGCCCGGCCGGATCGACCCTTATCAATTCCATCTTGCGCCGCCCGGAGGCCTATCATGCGCGCCTTCGCGAAATCGCGGCGAACCCGCCCGGCGCCGTCACCTCCATCCATGAACAAACGCGCGTCAAAGAGCCGGGTCTCGAGCGCTACCTCCGCTACGATCGTTGGCCGCGCCACACGTTTCGCCTGCTTCTCTTCGATCCCTCGCGCAGTCACGTGGATTACGAGAATATCCAGCTTCAAGAGGATCCCGGCTTCGCCGGCGGCTCGTTTCGCATCAGCCGCACAACAGAACGCGAAGCCGAGCTGGTTCGTGAAGCGCCGCTCGCTTGGCATGGTAAAGATGACTCCGGCCCACACCTTTCAGTCTCTAAATTGTTTTCGTTTGGTACCGCGCCCCGCGGCTGCGAAGTTGCGTGTGAAGTCAAAATCTCTTTGCCCGCTGTCCTCGATCGCACCCTGGCCGTCGGCATCGAGTCCGTGCTGAATTTCCTCGCTCCCACCGAGCCCGATCGTTTTTTTCAAACGCCTTCCGGCCCGCAGAACCTCCGCTTCAGCGGCAGCATCCCTGGCCCCACGCTCCGCGTCGAAGACGGCTGGCAGCGCATTCGCGTGGCTCTCCACGCTCCAGGCGCCGAGCAATTCTGGATTTCCCCGATTGAAACTGTCTCGGAATCCGAAGAGGGTTTCGAACGCGTCTACCAGGGTTCGCAAATCCTGGCCCTCTGGCGCCCCTCCCTCTCCGCCGGCAAACCCTGGGCCGCCCACCTCTTCTGGCGCGTCGAATCCTTCTAGTCAGTCTGCTGCCTTCATAAACTTGTTTTTGAAACTGTTTCACCCTGCAATTTTGGCTGATAGCGTAAGGGCTCTTTCCCGCGTATGCTTCGTGCGAATTGAAAATCCCGCAATCAACTGGGCGGCGGAGAATCTCATGAATCGCATGATTTTGGCTGTTTTGGCCGTAGCGAGCACCTCGCTACCTGCTCTTCCTCAGACGCAGGCGTCGGAGAGGAAAATGCTCGGCGATTTCCCGAAACCTGGGAGAGCCCGGCAGCTTGCGCGCTATGCGACGATGCTCGAGATGACGTTTCGGGAGTTCGAAGCCCCGGTGGCGGACACCGACATCGTGCTCCTTCCCATCGGCTCGATTGAAGAACAACCATAAGCTCGACGGAATGAAAGTCTATGCAATTATCGACAGCGAAAGGCTTGAGCGTTTGGGGCTAACCGGAAGTGTGAGTCTACTTCCGACTGAGCACGGCTTCCCAATGCTGATTCATTGTTAGGTCGTGGGACAGAGATGCCCGCGAGCACGCACGCCGACGGACGGGAGGTAAGCCTGATGCTGCACTACCACCCCGCTATGGTGCGCCCCGGATATCGGCAGCTTCCTGAGGCGCCGTCCTCTCGCTTCTTCGAGGCGGTCGCCGCTGATGACAGAAGCAAGAACCCGGGCGGCACCGGAGGGCTCCCTTTCGACAAGGCGTCGGAGTCCGTGGGCAAAATAATAGCGCAGTATCGTACTCGCCAGATAGGTGACGCCATCAAGCTGGCGCTGACTGATAAGCGTTAAGGAGTCGCTAGCTGGCAAGAACGAAAACCTAAGCCTCACTCCACCACCAGCAAATTCTGCGTGAACGCCCACTCATCATCAATCCACTGCCCCTCACACCGGAATCCCGTCCGCTCCGCCATCCGCACAACTTCCTCCGGCCGGTACTTGTGTGAGCTTTCCGTCCAGATCGTCTCTCCTTGGTTGAACATCACACGCAAATTCGCCGCCGGAATCTTCACCGATTGCCGCTGCATCGAACGCAAATGCATTTCAATCCGCCGCTCCTCATAATTCCAGCGCGCGTCATGCTCGAAGCCCGCCAAATCAAAATCCGCCCCCAGCTCGCGATTGATCCGCCCCAGCAAATTCAAATTGAACGCCGCCGTTACGCCCGCCGGATCGTTGTACGCCAATAATTGTGTCGCTACATCCTTCTCCAGATCCGTCCCCAGCAGCAAAACGTCGCCCGGTCGCAGAATCTCGCGCACCGCGCCCAAGAAATCTTCTCCAGCCGCGCGGTCAAAATTGCCAATCGTGCTTCCAAGAAACAGCACCAGCAGGTGATCGCCTTCATACCGCCCCTGCGCCACCGCTTGTAGCCCTTCCAGATACGGCTGCTCGTATCCCACGATGCTTACCAGGTCAATCTGTCCAAGTTCCTTCTCGCAAGCCGCCAACGCCGAAGGCGAAATCTCAATTGGAAAATAGTAGGTTCGTTGCCGGCGCGATAGTGCCTCCAAAATCCAGCGCGTTTTCTTTCCGGTCCCACTCCCCAGCTCCGCTACATGAATCGGCGAAGGCAGCAGGTCCACAATTTCCTGCGCATGCGTTTGCAGCAGGCGCGCGTCCGCCCGCGTCAGTCCGTACTCCGGCAACAGGCAAATCGCCTCGAACAACGCGGAGCCTACCTCGTCATACAAATATTTTGACGGCAGCTCCCGTTGCCCCGGCTTCAATAAACCTTCGCGCACCGCTGCTGCAAATTCGGACACATGTCTGGCGGGAAGAGTTTGGTAGGTCAGCATGAATGGCTCCCAGCGTCTGGGTTAGAAGGATTCAGTCCTCGACGCAACGGAACGTCGCGTACACATAAGGATAATGCGGTTGGAACCAGTTGCGGAACGACCGCCGCAGCATGCAAGCCGCCGTGCGCGGCGAACCCCCCTTCATGACGTAGTGCTTTCCATCGAAGAAATTCGCTGAGTATCCGGGATAAAAAGGCATCGCCGCGAATCCTGGGAATGGTTTGAATTCCGTGCTCGTCCATTCCCACCCGTTGCCCACCACATCCTGAACGCCAAGAGCGCTTGCCCCGCGCGGATACGATCCCACCGGACTGGGATCCCAATGCGCAAAATCAAAATTTCCATACCGCGCTTCCGGCGCTTCTTCGCCCCATGGATAGTTTCGCTCTACTTCCGAGTCCGAAGTGCCGTACGCCGCGCGATGAAATTGCTCCTCGGTTGGCAGCTTGCGTCCCAGCCACTTCGCGTACGCCGTAGCCTCCGCGTGGCTCACGTACACCGGCCAGTCCATCGGAAGCCGGATCTCTCCAAACATCGTACGACACAACCACAGATTTCCCGCCCGACGCCAAAAAGCCGGATGCTGCACGCCCTCTTTTTTCTTCCATGCCCACGCTTCCTTGTCCCACAGCGAGGGCTCTGAATATCCGCCGGCCTCGACGAACAACATAAAATCCCGGTTGGTAACGTTGTAGTTGTCGATCGCAAAATCCGCCACGCGCACTTCGTGCGTTTCGAACTCGTTGTCCCAGCCGAACTCGTCGCCATGCACGCGTTGTAAGCCAAGCGTCGCGCGACCCGCGGGAATCTCCACCAGGTGCGACTTCGCGCGTGGCGTTTTCCACGCGGGTGCGTGTTCCGCCGGAATTTTTTTCTCCGCCGGAAGCTGGTGCAGCATATACGCCAGCGTTTCCGCGTGCATCATCCGGTGTTCCACCGCCACTTCCAGCATGCTTGCCAGTTGCGGATGTCCTTCCGAGGGACGCCGCATCGCTCGCGCAATCGCCTCATCCAACTCGCTGCGCAGCTGCTGATTGTATTGCTCGATTTCTTCACGCGCCGGCCAGTCCCGGGGCTGATCCGTCGGCAATCCCCCGCTCACCGGATCGATTCCAAACGCAAAAAGTTGATCAAAGGAAGGATGAAACGATTGCAGCCCAAACGCGCGCTGCGCCAGCAGGTTCCAATCGAAAGCTTCCACGTGTCCTATATAAAAAATAATGCGATGTCGCTCGGCAATCGGACGATCGTACAGGGCGTCTTCCCGCACGATGCGAAATACCTGGTCCGTGCGGGTGCGCGCGTTTATTAGTCGGGTGTGAAGGTCGTTCCGAATGCGGACAGCGCTGGCCGTGGCTCCCATACGTTTTCCCCTCCAATTGGATGCGGCTTTCGCGAGAGAGATACGTGAAAATTCAACGGGGAGAGGCCCGGTGCACTATGATGTTCCCTCCCTTGAGCGTGGAGTGTCAATCGAAATGAATGCGAAAACGGCCGCAGAAAACACCGGCCCCGCCATTCAGTTCCAGCATGTGACTTACAGTCTCAGCTCTAGTGTCCCGCGCACCATTGTTAATGACATCTGCCTCTCCGTCGCTTCCGGCCAGACTCTCGTCCTCCTGGGCCGCAGCGGCAGCGGCAAAACCACGCTACTGAAACTGATCAATAGCCTCCTCGTTCCCACCGCCGGCCAAGTCATTGTTCGTGGCCGCGCCACGACCGATTGGGATCCCATCCGTCTGCGCCGCGGCATCGGCTATGTAATTCAAGACGCAGGTCTTTTCCCCCATTTCACTGTTGCCCAGAACATCGCGCTCATCCCCTCTCTCGAAAGATGGGATGCCACCCGCACCGCCGCTCGCGTCGATGAGCTCCTTTCCCTGGTCGGTCTCGAACCTGCAGAATACTGCAATCGCCGCCCGCACCAACTCTCCGGCGGCCAACGTCAGCGCGTCGGCGTCGCCCGCGCCCTCGCCGCCGACCCGCCCATTCTCCTGATGGACGAGCCCTTTGGCGCTCTCGACCCCGTAACCCGCGCCGAGCTTCAGCGTGAATTCAGCGCCCTCGCCCGCCGTCTCGGCAAAACCATCGTCTTTGTCACCCACGATGTTCGCGAAGCGCTCCTGCTCGCCTCGCGCATCATCCTTCTCGAAAGTGGCCGAATCATCGCCGACGCGACGCCGCAGGGATTTCTCCGCATCGATCATCCCGAAGTGCAGGCCTTCACCGCGTGTCTCACTCCGCTCCCCGGTGCGTCAGCATGACTCCCTGGACATTTTTCCTGGAGCACCGCGCCGAAATCCTTGAGGCTACCGCCGACCATCTGACGCTGGTCATCATCGCCATGGTCTTCGCCATCGCCATCGGCGTCCCGCTCGGCATGCTCATCGTTCACCGGCCGACACTGCGCAACCTCGCGCTCGGCCTCGCCAGTATTTTTCAGACCATCCCCAGCCTCGCGCTCTTCGGCTTTCTAATTCCCATCCCGTTCATCGGCGGTATCGGCCGCCGCACCGCCATCGTCGCTCTGGTCCTTTACGCGCTACTCCCCATTCTTCGCAACACCTACGTCGGCCTCACCGGCATTGACCCCGCGGTCCTCGAAGCCGCCGAAGCCATGGGCATGACGCAATCGCAAATCCTCTGGCGCGTCCGCCTCCCGCTAGCCCGCGCCGTAATCCTAGCCGGCATTCGCACCGCCACCATCATCACCATCGGCGTAGCCACCATCGCCGCAGCCATCGGCGCCGGCGGACTCGGCACCTTCATCTTCCGCGGCGTGGCCATGGTCAGTGACGCCGTAATCCTCGCCGGCGCAATTCCCGCCGCCCTACTCGCCATCGCCGCCGACCTCCTCCTCGGCCTGCTCGAGCGCCGCCTCAAAATCGCCTGACGCCAATGATCTCCATCTTTGTGACCTCTGTGCTCCGCTCTCCGTGAACTCTGTGTTAAATTCTTTCTCTCTCCCAAACCATGCTCCACCCGCTCCCCTCTGCGTCCCCTCAGCGTACTGTGCGTCTCTTTACCCTGAGCCTCGAAGGGCGCGTTATCTTTTTCTTCGCTTTTCTCGTTCTCTTGTCGTCCTTTATCTCGGGCTGCAGCAAAAGCCGTCAGCCCCACCTGACCATCGGCTCCAAATTCTTCACCGAACAAGTCATCCTCGCCGAGCTCCTCGCCCAACACATCGAA
>CATPAM010000563.1 GCA_955651735.1 Candidatus Acidiferrales bacterium
TCCCGGAAAGCCCCGGCCCCACCGCCACGCGCGCCACGGTGCTGAGCTTCACGACGTCGATGACCGCTACGCTCCCATCCGCCGCGCTCACATACGCGTTCAGCCGCAAGCCCGGACGCAGAAACGACGCGCGTTGCTCGCGCAGCAGCAAGATCGTCGCGCCCACCAGCAACACTACCGTGAGCAGCATCACCCGCACATTGCGCAAAGGATTTTTCACAAGGAGTGACAGTGGGACAGCCATTTCTGTCTGTCCGTCATTTCCGGAATTCAATTCACCTGCCGCCGCAAAACCGCCGCAATCTGCCGCACTTCTTCGGTAAGCTCCGCAAATTCCTCCGGCAAGATCGATTGCATCCCATCCGACAACGCCTTGTCCGGCTCGTGATGCACCTCGACGAGCAACCCGTCCGCGCCCACCGCAATCGCTGCCCTCGAAAGCGGCAAAACCTTGTGCCGCTTTCCTGTGCCATGCGACGGATCGACCAGGATCGGCAAGTGGCTGCGCTTTTTCACTGCCGGCACAATCGTCAAATCCAGCGTGTTCCGCGAATGATCCGCAAACGTCCGCACGCCACGCTCGCACAGCATCACGTTGTAGTTTCCCTCGGACAGCACATATTCCGCCGCCATCAGGAATTCATCTAGTGTCGCAGACATCCCGCGCTTCAGCAGCACCGGCTTCTTTGCCCGCCCCGCGCGCTTCAGCAGCGAAAAATTCTGCATGTTCCGCGCGCCGATCTGAATCACATCGGCATATTCCTCGACCAAATCTAGGCTCTCGTTATCGATGGCCTCGGTGACAATTCCAAATCCGAATTTCTCCCGCACCTTCGCCAAAATCTTCAGCCCCAGCTCGCCCAGTCCCTGAAAGCTGTACGGAGAAGTGCGTGGCTTGTACGCCCCGCCGCGAAACAGCCGCACTCCGCTCTTCGCCACGCGTTCCGCAATCGCAAATACCTGCTCTTCGCTTTCCACCGCGCAGGGCCCCGCCACCAGCGCCACTTTGTCTCCGCCGACAATCACGTCACCCAACGGCGTCGGAATCCGCAGAATGCTGTCTTCCTCTTTCGCATCGCGGCTCACCAACTTGTACGGTTTGCTGACTGGGATGCACTCTACCACGCCCGGCAGCGATTCCAGCACGCCCAGGTCAACCGCGCCCTTGTTTCCCGTGATGCCGATCGCCGTGCGAATCGTCCCCGGAATCGGATGCGCCTTCAGCCCCAGACTCTCGATGCGCTGGCACACCGCGCGCACCTGCTCCTCCGAAGCATGCGACTGCATCACCACCAGCATCAGTTGCTCTCAATCGGATTCGGCAAACTTGTAGTCTAAGCCACCCGAAGCACAGCCGCAAACTTTGGACTGCGGGAGACTTGCCTGCCGCAGGCAGGCTCCCGCCCTTACACTGCGAGCCCAACCGCCGACGTAAGCGCAAGAGCCCTTTGCTCAGGTTCAACCCTGAGCCTCGAAGGGCCTGCCTTTTAGGCCTGAGGCTTCTCCCGCACAAAATGAGCAAAAACGCGCGCGTTTGTTACGTGTGCTAGAATAGTGAGTTTAATACGGAGCAGAATTTCTCATTGGGAATGCCTGAACAGCCCCTCACTCGCGTCATCGAATTCGATCCGGAAGACGAATACCGCCCCGAACCTGAGCCCGAAGCCGCGCCGCCCACCTGGATGGACGGCAGCCTGCGCATCGGCATCCATACTTCCATCGCCGGCGGCTACACCAACGCGCTCGACTCCGCGCACAAACTCGGATGCAACGCCCTGCAAATTTTCTCAGCCAGCCCGCGCATGTGGGCCGGCGGCCCGTCGCGCATTCCTGAAGTCGACGCCGTAGCCTTCCACGCTCGCCGCCAGAAGCTCGGCCTCGGCCCGCTGGTCATCCACGCCAACTATCTGATCAACCTCGCCGCGCAGCAGCCCATGCTGCGCACCCGCTCCATCCAGGCGTTTCACGACGAGCTCGTTCGAGGCATCGCGCTCGGTGCTGAGTTCGTGGTTGTGCATCCTGGCGCCTGCGGCGAGTGCAAACCCGACCAGGCCGTGCGGCTCGCCATAGACTCGGTCAAGCAAGCGTCCAAGAATCTGCCGGCCACGTCCTTGCGCATTTTGCTCGAAAACACCGCCGGCATGGGCACTGCGCTCGGTGCGCGCCTGGAAGAACTCGGCGAAATGCTGAGCGCGCTGCAGGGCCTGGAAGTTGGCGCGTGCCTCGACACCGCGCATCTGTTCGCCGCGGGCTACGACATTAGAAGCGAAACCGGCCTTGCCTCCACGCTCGAACTCATCGACCGCGCCATTGGCCTCGAGCGAGTCCCGGTCTTCCATGTCAACGATTCCAAGATTCCGCTTGGCGGTCGCGTCGACCGTCACGAACACATCGGCAAAGGCAAGATCGGCGCGGAAGCGTTTCGCCGCTTTCTCACCCACCCGCGTCTCAGCGCCATCGCGCCCGAGGGCCTGCCTGGCCGCGCGTTCCTTGCCGAAACGCCGATCGACGATCCCGGCGACGACCGCCGCAACGTAGCCGCCCTCTGGGAATTCGCCGGCCTAAAAGACCAAGCTCCGGAGGCCGAAAAAGGTTTTTCAATGCTGACTGCCGCCGCAAAAAAGAAAGTAGCGCAGCAGGTAAAATCGCAGAGAAAAACGAGTCAAGCAGCGAGCCGCAAGATGCCTGCAAGTGTAGCGCCCGCCGACCGCTTGCCCCGATCCTCGAGGAGTGGCGGGCGCTTTTTGCAGCCATCAAAGAAATCGCCCGCGAAGCCAAAAAAACGCAGAAGGGGATAGCTCAGCGTGGCTGAATACAAACCACAGCAAATCGAAGCCAAATGGCAAAGGCGCTGGGACGACGAGCGCGTGTTCGAGACCGAAGTCGAACCCGCCAAACCCAAGTATTACGCGCTGGAGATGCTGCCGTATCCCTCTGGGACGCTGCACATGGGCCACATGCGCAATTACACCATCGGCGACGTGGTGGCACGCGTAAAGCGCATGCGCGGCTTCAACGTGCTCCATCCCATGGGTTGGGATGCCTTCGGCCTGCCCGCTGAGAACGCCGCCATCAAGAACAACACGCATCCGCGCATCTGGACGAACAACAACATCGCCGAATTCCAGCGCGTCCTGCGCCGCTTCGGTTTCAGCTACGACTGGAGGCGAGAAATTTCCACTTGCGAGCCGGAATATTATCGCTGGAACCAGTGGTTTTTTCTGCGCATGCTCGAACGTGGCCTTGCCTATCGCAAGAAAAGCCGCGTCAACTGGTGCCCCCAATGCTGCACTGTGCTGGCCAACGAGCAAGTCGTGAACGGCTACTGCTGGCGCCACGAAGATACGCTCGTCGAGTCCCGCGAAATCGAGCAATGGTTTTTCAAGACCACCCAGTACGCCGAGCAACTCCTCGATGACCTGAAACAGCTCGAAGGAGGCTGGCCCGAGCGTGTCATCACCATGCAGCGCAATTGGATCGGCAAATCCATCGGCGCGCGCGTGAAATTTGCCGTCGCTGATCTTGTCGGTGTCGAGCCTATTGAAGTCTTCACAACGCGCATCGATACCATCTACGGCGCCAGCGCGATTATCCTCGCGCCCGCGCATCCGTCGGTGCAAAAGCTGATCGCGGGATCGCGGCAGCAAGAGGACGCGGAAGGCAAGCGAGTTCGCATGCGCCAGATTTCTGTAAGAGCCGAAGACCTGGCCACGGCCGAGAAGGAAGGCTTCTTCACCGGCCGCTACGCCACCAATCCCTTCAACGGCGAAAAGCTGTCGATCTGGGTAGGGAACTTCGTGTTATTGGAATACGGAACCGGTGCGATTATGGCCGTTCCCGCGCACGATCAGCGCGATTTCGAGTTCTGCCGCAAGTACGGCCTGCCCATTCGTGTTGTCGTGCAACCCCAAGATGGCGAGCCGCTGGTTCCCGAGAAAATGGCAGCCGCGTTCGATGAGCATCAGCGCGGCAAGCTGGTGAACTCCGGCCCCTACAATGGCCTCTCCGTCGACGAAGCCATCCTCGCCATGACCGCGCACGCCCAAGCCAAGGGCTTTGGCCAGCGCGAAACGATTTTTCGCCTGAGAGACTGGGGCATCTCCCGCCAGCGGTATTGGGGCACTCCCATTCCGGTGGTGTACTGCGCCAAAGACGGAATCGTCCCCGTGCCGGACAAGGATCTTCCAGTCGTTCTTCCGGAAAATGCCAAGCTGACCGGTGAAGGCGGATCGCCCCTTGCCGCCACTCCGCAATTTGTGAACACTACGTGCCCGAAATGCGGCGGGCCCGCGCGCCGTGAAACCGACACGATGGACACCTTTGTCGATTCCTCCTGGTATTTCTATCGCTACTGCGACCCGCACAACGACAGA
>CATPAM010000564.1 GCA_955651735.1 Candidatus Acidiferrales bacterium
CTTCCGGCCCTAATCCCCGAGTGGACCCTAAGCCCGAAACGAGACTCGACCCCGTCGCGGATGAATCCCGCCAAAATGGGACGTACCGTCGCTGCGTCCCTATACTGTCCGGCATCGGTAAACTATCACGGACGGAGCCAACGTGCGATGTCCTTGGCGTGATAGGTGAGGATGATGTCGGCGCCAGCACGCTGAATGCCGACAATGATTTCAAGTACGGTGGGGCGTTCGTCGAGCCAGCCGTTTGCGGCCGCAGCTTTCACCATGGCATATTCGCCGCTCACATTGTAGGCGCCTACGGGAACGTCGAATTTGTCCCGGACGCGGCGGATGACGTCGAGGTACGGGAGGGCGGGCTTGACCATGACCATGTCGGCGCCTTCTTCCAGATCGAGCGCGACTTCTTTCAGGGCTTCGCGAGCGTTGGCGGGATCCATCTGATAGCTGCGGCGGTCGCCGAATTGCGGCGCGGATTGCGCGGCTTCGCGGAAGGGGCCGTAGAATCCGGAACAGTATTTGGCGGCGTAGGAAAGAATGGCGATGTTTTCGAATTTGTGCTCGTCGAGTTTTTCGCGAATGGCAGCGACGCGGCCGTCCATCATGTCGGAAGGTGCGACGATATCGGCTCCGGCGCGGGCGTGAGACAAGGCTTGCTCAGCAAGGATAGCGACGGTGGCGTCATTGGCGACGTCGCCGTGCTCGACGACGCCGCAATGGCCGTGGTCGGTGTACTCGCAAAGGCAAACGTCGGTGATGACGAGAAGTTTCAGGTTGGCTCTGCGGATGGCCTCGATGGCGCGCTGGACGACTCCCTGGGGAGAGAGAGAACTTGTGCCGCGCGGGTCTTTTGATTCGGGCAGGCCGAATAGAATGATTCCGGGGATTCCCAGCGACTCCACTTCCCTGCACTCCTCGACAATTTGATCCGCAGATTGCTGATAAATGTCCGGCATGGAGCTGACTTCCTGGCGGACTTTGCTGCCCGGGCAGACGAACATCGGATAGATGAGGCCGGAAGTGGAAAGCTGCGTTTCGCGAACCAGGCCGCGGAGAGCTTCTGTGCGACGTAGGCGGCGTGGCCGATATGCGGGGAAAGACATTTTGTATTTCGTTAGTTTAGCGCAGTTGGCAACAGACCGCTGAAAAATGCAGGCGTAGGAGGCTTTTGAGGGGCTGAAAAGCCAGGAGCGCTCGCGAGGCGCTCGCTAGCCGGGCTGAAGCCCGGCCTCTACAGGCGACAGACAAGAGAAAGCCTCAGGCCCAAAAAGCGCGCCCTTCGAGGCTGAGGGCGAACCTTAGCTACCGGTTTCGTATCTTACGCTTGTGGTGCGGGAGCGAAAAAGGTCTCCAGGGCTTCGATCACGGCGGGGACGGTGGTATTCGAGGCTTGCACGATGTTGCGAAGGCCGGCATCGCGAAGGGCGGAAGCGGTGACGGGTCCGACGGCCACGACCGCGGTTTTGCGGGACAAGTCGGAAATGGAACGAAGCACCTGACCACCTTTGCCTTCGTCCCAATTGAGAAAATTGCGGACGGCGGAAGGGCTGAAGAACAGAATAGCCTCCAGCCGGCCGGAAAAGAATTGGGTTTGCCCCTCGCCTTCGGGTTCCGCGGCGAACGTGCGATAAGCGATGACTTCAGTGACGTTCGCGCCGAGACCGCGGAGAGCGTCCGGAAGCTCCGCGCTGGCCAGGTTGCTGCGAGGGAGAAGGATGCGTTTGCGGGCGAACTCGGAGGCAAATTCCTGTGCCAGAGCCAAGCCTTGGTGCTTTGTAGCGACCTGACTCAAGGGCAAACCGGCACGGCGAACTGCTTCGGCGGTGACCGGACCTACGGCGGCGATGCGGAGGGCAGCAAAGGAGTTCATTACGTCGACCCCAAGAGATCGCGAGCGTTCCACCAATGCACGAACGGCGTTTGCGCTGGTGAGCAAGAGCCAGTCGAAGGTGCGCAGTTCGCGTAGCGCCCTATCAAGCGGGCCAAAATCATTGGGAGGGTGAAAAGAAATCATGGGTTGGAGCACGGGTTTGGCGCCGCGAGCTTCCAGCTCGCGAACGAGTGACTCGGTCTGATCAGATGCGCGGGTAATGAGAATGCTCCGGCCGGCGAGCGGCGATGCGGAAGCTTCAGCCAAGCTGGCTCCTGACGGCTTCGAGGATGGATTGCGCGCCAGCCTCGACGAGCAGGCGAGCGACGTGTTCGCCGAGAGCCGCGGCTTGCTCGGGCATGGCGGTGGCACGCTGACGGACATATTGCGCGCCGTCGACCGAACAGACGCAGGCTTCGAGGACGAATTCGCCGCGTTCCGTGCGCGCCCAGGCACCGAGAGGAACCTGGCAACCTCCTTGTAGCGCGGAGAGCAGAGCGCGTTCGGCGATGATGGCGGAGCGCGATTCGGCGTCGTCAAGAGTGCCTAGGACTTCGGCGGCTTCGGAGTCGGATAGGCGGCATTCGGCGGCAATCGCACCTTGACCAACGGCGGGCAGAAAAAGATCGGGCGCAAACGTTTCGGTGATGCGGTCACTCCAGCCGAGGCGGTCGAGGCCGGCTTTGGCTAACAGGATGGCATCGTATTCACCGCTTTGCGCCTTACGGAGGCGGGTGTCGACATTGCCGCGGAGGTCGCGGACATCGAGATCGGGACGAATGTGGCGAAGCTGCGACTGGCGGCGCAGGCTGCCGGTGCCGATGCGGGCACCCTGGCGCAGATTGGCCAGCGTGGCGCCACTGGCGGAGACAAGGCAGTCGCGGACATCTTCGCGTCGGAAAACGGCGGGAAATGACAAGCGCGAGTGGATTTCAGTGGGAATGTCCTTGACGCTGTGGACGGCGACGTCGATTGATTCGTCCATCAGGGCGTCTTCGAGTTCCTTGATAAAAATGCCTTTGCCACCGATTTGGATTAGGGGCGCGTTGGCGAATTTATCGCCGGCAGTCTTGATGACGACGATTTCGGTTTCGACACCAGCGGCGGAAAACAGGCGCTTGCGGACGTATTCGGCCTGCCATTTGGCAA
>CATPAM010000565.1 GCA_955651735.1 Candidatus Acidiferrales bacterium
CGGATGACGAAGAGCAACTTTCGATACGCGGAAAGAATCTTGGTCTATACAACGGTCGAGACCGACACGCAAGGCTTAGTAGCGCGAACCAAATACAGGCAGCAGGGTCAGTTTCTAGTGTTTCTATACTTCAATGACGCGGCGGTAGAAGCTTGCAAGGAAATTGGCATTCCCCTTCGGGTACTGGATTGCATCGACGAATCCAAGCTTCCGTCCCGACGAGCTACGGTCCTGGAGCGCCCCTATTTGGCTCCCGCGTCGAAGTAGCGGGCTTCCTGAACAAGAGTTTGAAAGCGGAAATCAAATAGCTCTTGAGCTCAGGGTGGGCTTTGAGATTTCGAAGAGTTAGCATTTGCGCAACCTCCTTCTTGCGGTAACGCGTGCAAGGTGATATTCACTGCTAAGTCCAACTCCCAATCCGCTCCAAGAGGGAGAACCCATGAGGCTCTTTATCGCAGCGGCTACTGTAAGTTTTGTTCTCGTTTCCGTCGCCACGCAGATTGCGGACGCGCCTACGGGATTTGACAACAAAACCAACGGCATGGTCGATGATGCGACGCATCAGGCCGACCAAACGAAATTTGAAGAAGTCGAGCAACTCAGCGACGGTCTAGGACCGCTCTACAACGCGCAATCCTGCCGCGAATGCCACCAGAATCCGGTGTCTGGCGCGGCGTCCCAGGTCTCGGAATTGCGCGTCGGGCATCAGGGACCGGACGGACGGTTCCGCACTCCCGATATCCCGATCGCGCACGGAGCCGAAGTGATCAGCGGGCGTTCTCTTGTGAACGACCGCGCCATTTGCCCCAACGCGGCTTTTCCGGACAAGGAAATCCAGGAGCGCGTTCCTGAAACCGAGACGATCCGGACTTTTCGAGTCTCTCTGAACCTATTGGGCGATGGCTTCGTGGAGGCCATAGCCGATCAAACCCTTATCGAACTTTCCAAGGAGCAGTGCAAATCGTCACACAGGAAAATCTGCGGCCAAGTTCTCTATGTCCCCATCGTGGAAGCGCCCGGACAGATGGGCGTAGGCCGCTTCGGCTGGAAAGACCAGCACGCCAGCCTGCTGTCGTTTTCCGGCGACGCGTACCTCAACGAGATGGGGATCACCAATCGCCTGCAACCTGATGAGGTCACCAATCTCTGCAACGCGGTTTCGGAGCCGAATGACACGACCGGTGCCGACGGCCTCGCCGACATCGATCATTTCGCACGTTTCATTCGCGCGACGAAAGCGCCGGCGCGCGATGCGCAGCTGGCCAATGGCGCGGCTGCAAAGAAGGGCCTCAGTCTTTTCGACAAAATCGGCTGTGTGACATGCCACGTCGCAACACTGACCACCGCCCCGGCGGGAACGAAAATCAACGGCGGCACGTTCACGATTCCGCCGGCCCTCGGTTCCATCACCTTGCATCCCTATGGAGATTTCCTGATGCACGACGTGGGCACGGGCGACGGAATCCTGCAAGCCACGCGAGAGCACTACGGGCATAAGGTCTTCCAGCTGATGTCCGACTATCTCTCGAAGCAGGACTTCGAGAGCAGCCGGAACAAGATCCGCACGGCTCCTTTGTGGGGAGTCCGCTTGAGGCCGCGATTGATGCATGACGGCGCTTCGCTAACTTTTCTGGAGGCCATCACGCGGCACCGGGGCGAGGCCAGCCACATCACACAGCAATTTGAAAAACTGAAAAGGGCGGACCAGGAAGCGATCATCGAGTTCCTGAAGTCCCTGTGAACCAGGCCGGCGTTGCAACAACAGCCTAGCAGCGAGGACCGGCAGTTTAATGCGGAGACGCGGCACCTAGATAATTTGCGTATCCCACGATGACCGTGGAGCCCACGAGGACGAGGAGACTGAAGGCCACCAGCCGCTTGGTCTTGAGGCCTGCACCTTTCCATTCGTTCAGACCAATCCCCCACAAGGTGCTGAAAATAATGATGCTGGCCATGTGCAGGGTCCAGCTTGAGAATTTGAATCGCCCCATTTGCGTTTCGCCCATGGTGTAAAAGAAAAACTGGAAATACCAGGTGGTTCCCGCCAATGCGGAGAAAAGATAATTCGCAAGCATTGGCGCGCGGAGGGTATCCGCGCCAGTGTTGACCAGAACGGCGGTGGCAGCCATCTCCTCGCCGGGGGCGTCCGTCCCTGTTTCGAGGATGTGCTCCTCGCTTCTGGCCGGCACATGGCCTCGAATCTCGGATTGAAAATATTGATAAGCGGTTCGATTCCGCTTGTTCAAGATCAAGCACCAGATAAAGTTTGTGGTGAATCCACCGGCCAGAAGAACAACAAGAACGGGAAGGCCCTGCCATAACGTGGACGTGCGGTGCTGGAGCGTGATGGTTTTGATCGGATCACCTGCCGCGAGCCCGTACGCAAAGCAAGCACTCATGACGCCGGAGAAAGTCCCCACAAGCAGGCCTTTCTTCAGATCGAACTCTTTGATCGACGCGCGCTTCTGTTCGTCGGACATTTCCCGCTCTTTGGAAACACCGGCGGCTCCGGCGAAGGCAATGCCTACGAGACAGACAACAACGCCAACCAAAATCACGAGTCCGGAGCGGGTGCCGAGCACTTGCCGAGCGAATTCACCGCGGAAGATCGGCGGCATTAGCGTGCCAAAGGCTGCCGTGTATCCCAGCGCAACGGCCATGCCGAGGGACATGCCAAGATAACGCATGGTTAGTCCGAACGTCAGGCCGCCGAGTCCCCAGAGGACTCCGAAAATATAGGTCCAAAGAATGCTCGGCAGCGGGGCTTCGCGCAGCACGGCGAAGAGATCGCTAGTCATGGTCAGCGCGAGGAGCCAAGGAGCAATAATCCAACTGAAGAATCCGCCGACGAGCCAATAGGTTTCCCAGGCCCAGTGCTTCACACCGCGGTACGGGACGTAGAAGCTGCCGGAAGCCAAGCCTCCCAGCCAGTGAAAGAAAACGCCCAATGCGGGATTTGGGATCACATTGTCCTCAAGTTTGAATCAGACGTGAAAGATTTCCTCTAGCGGAGTCATGGCGCGGTCGGGCAAGGCGCCGTCCGCCTGAGCAAAAAAGTCGGCCATCTCGTGTTGCCAGCGTTCATTGACCTCTCGCTTGGCCATACCAGCGCGGGCGCTTTCGAAGTTTTCGGTCTCGAGATATCCGACGAGAAGTCCGTCCGGGCGCAGGAACAGCGAGTAATTGATCCACCCCGTCTCGCGGAGCGCGTTCAGCATGTCCGGCCAAACCGAGCGGTGACGCTCTTTGTACTCTTGAAGTCTTTCGGGCTTCACCTGCAACACGAAGCAGATCCGTTGCATAAATTCCTTCTCCATCAGGCGCCGAGATTCCACAGCACGTTGCTAACTTTCTTCGCGCTTTGGCTATCTTAGAAAGGCATCGGGCAACCCGCCGTCCACGGGGATAACGTGGCCAGTCGTCCGTCCGCTCTGGTCGCTCGCTAACCAGACGATGACGGCCGCGCAGGCTTCCGGCGTTATGGGGCGCTTGATCAGCGTTCGTTGCGCGTAAAAATCGGCGAGTTTGTCTCTGAGCTGGTCCGTTGATTCGGATTCGGAGAAAGCGATGCCGTATTTTTGAAGGGATTGCATGACGCGATCGCGGGGAAACATAGTGGAGCCGGCCACAACCGTCGCCGGGGCAATCCCGTTCACACGCACGGCCGGTCCGAGTTTGATGGCTAGTTCGCGAATCAGATGATTGAGGGCGGCCTTGCTGGTGTCGTAGGCTTCGCTGCCTTTCTTAGGAACGACAGCATTCGCGGAGGTGGTGAGAACCAGGGAGGCAGGAAGATTCTGATCGCGAAAGACTGGCTCCGTGGCGCGTGCGAGCAGATAGTTGCCGCTGACGTTGACGAGAAAGGTTTTGGCCCACTGGGTTTCGGAAAGTTCGCCGTCAGAACCCGGCACGGGATAGATGGCGGCGGTGTTCACCACTAGGTCGATTCCGCCAAATTCCAGAATTGTGTGGCGGACGGCTTTTGCTAACGACTCGCTGGAGCTCAAGTCCACAACCGTGGAGGTCACGAATTCATCGGACGAAAGCGAGCCCGCTTCGTCAGCTACTTTTTCTGCACCGGCCTGGTCGAAATCAGCGACGACCAGGTGAGCGCCTTTGCGCGCGAGGAGAAGAGCCACTTCGCGCCCGATGCCGCTAGCACCACCCACGATCAAACCGATTTTCCGGCTGAATTCGGCCTCGGGGGGCATGCGCTGCAGCTTGGCTTCCTCAAGCGCCCAATATTCGATTCGAAAGGCTTCTGATCGCGGAAGAGCGACGTAGTTGTGGAAGTGGGTGAACTGCTTGGACTGCTCGGGACGGCGCGCCTGAGGCAGAGGATGTGTGACCTCTCCATCCTCCAAAGCATTTGCGCCAGCCATGACGTGGATGGCGTTGATGAAGAATTCGGTGGTAATTCGAGCTTCTTTTTTATTCTTGCCAAAGCCGAAAAGGCCAAGACCGGGAACGACGACCACGGACGGATTGGAATCGCGTAGCTTGGGCGAATCGCTTGTGGCCCAATCGTCGTAATATTTCTTGTACGCAGCTCGATATTCGGCGACTTGCGATTCGATGCTGCCCTTGAGCGCGGTGGCGTTATGTTTCGCGGGGTCCCAGGAGAGAAATAGAGGGCAGACCCGGGTGCGCAGAAAATGGTCGGGGCAACTGGTGCCGAGGGCGCTCAGTTCTTGCGACCATTTCGAGCCGGCGAAGGCAAGGGCGTCTTCGTGGTCGGTGTAGTGGGCGACGACGCTGCGGTTCGAAGACAGCGCTCCGCGCAACGCCGGCAAGATCTGAGCTGCTACTTCCCTGCGATCCTGAATTGCAGAATGACTGAGACCGCCGAAGAGTGTGTGCTTCTTGCGCTGGTGCGTCAGAATGAACTCGCCCATCTGGTCGATGGTGTAAATGCTGCTGAGATAGCAATCGCGCTGCGTGGCGCCCCAGGTGAACAGCCCGTGCCCGCCGAGCAGAATGCCATCGATGCCGGGATTGTCCTTCACGGCCTTTTCGATGAGCAATGCCAACTCAAATCCAGGTCGCTGCCAGGGCACCCAGACGATCTTGCGGTCAAACTCTTTGTTGAACTCGGCCAGCTTTCGCTCACCGTTCGCGCTTGCGGCTAGCGCGATGGCCCAGTCCGGATGCAGGTGATCGACGTGAGGAAACGGAAGAAACGCGTGAAGCGGAGTGTCAATCGATGCCGCGACGCGATTTTCTCCGAAAGCTGAAAGAGGATAGTAGCGAACCATTTTGTCTTCATGCTCTTCCCCGCGATAGAGCCCCTTGAGCTGTTCCAGCCGATCGAGGTAAAGCAACGCGAAGCCCGCTTCGCTGATGGAGCCCAGATCGCCTCCGCTGCCTTTCACGGCCAATACGCGCGCGGGTTCACCTGTGAATGGATCGGCGAGCGCCAGCTTCGAACTGGTATTGCCGCCGCCGAAATTGGTGATGCGCAAGTCCGCTCCCAATAAGTTCGAGCGGTAGCGTAAGAGAGCCAATTGGTCGCCGGCGATCTTCTCGGCCGGTTCGAGATTCCAGAGGTCCTGGAGATGAACGGTTTTTTTGATTTTAGGCATACACAGCCTCGCAGTATTGTTCGAAGCGTTCGGCATGCCGATCCCATGTTCCGGTATCGAGCGGTTCGAAGACCTCGACAGGATACGATCGATCTATAAGGCTGCGGATTTCCTTCAGGGATGTTGCGCCGCCGGTCGCCAGGATTTGGATTGCGACGTTTCCAAGGGCGGTTGCTTCGGCCGGGCCAGCCAGTACTTTTCTTCCGGTAGCATCCGCGGTCATTTGATTGAGCAAGCGATTTTTCGATCCTCCGCCAATCACGTGAATTCGGTCGATGCGCTTTCCGATTAGCTGTTCGAGATTGTGGAGGACCAGGCGATATTTGAAAGCCAGGCTCTCCAGGATTGTACGGACATAGCCTCCCGGGCTTTTCGGCGAGGGCTGATGAGTTCTCGTACAGAATTGATCGATCGCGGCTGGCATGTCGACTGGTCGCAAGAAAGACGCATGGTCTGGATCCACGAGACAGCGGAAGGAATCTTCACGCGCGGCAAGCTCCATCAGTTCGGAGTGGTCGCAGGATTGTCCCTGGGCGGCCCAGGACTGACGGCAGCACTGCAGCATCCAAAGCCCCATTACGTTCTTGAGCAGCCGCGTGGTTCCGTTGACGCCACCTTCGTTGGTGAAGTTGAGGCGCAGGGCTTCCGGGGAGATGACGGGAGCGTCCAATTCTGTTCCCAGCAATGACCAAGTCCCCGAACTGAGAAATGCGGTTCCGTCGCGCGCAGAAATCGCGGCAACGGCAGAGCCGGTGTCGTGGGTCGCAGGAGCGATAACCGGAGTTGCTGACAGAGAAGAATTCCGGGAAATGCTCGGCAGCAGGGTTCCGACTTGCGTGCCTGGTTCGACAATTCCCGTCAGCAAGTGTCTGGGCAGTTCGAGGCGGTTTATCAATTCGGTGGCCCAGGTGCGGGTCGCCGGACTTACGAGCTGAGTTGTCGTTGCGTTTGTGAACTCACAGACGGCGTTTCCGGTCAGCCAGTAGTGGAATAAATCCGGAATGGTGACGAGCCGCTCGGCGGCCTTCAGCAGTGCGGGAGTGTCTCGCATGGCCGCATAGAGCTGGTAGAGGGTGTTGATGGGCATAAATTGAATGCCGGTCGCTGAGTAGATCTCTTCTCTTGCGACTTTGCGAAACACCTCTTGCATCACGCCGTTTGTGCGTGCGTCGCGATAGTGATAGGGATTCTGAAGAAGTTCGCCACGCTCGCCGAGGAGGGCGTAATCCACGCCCCAAGCGTCAACACCGATTCCCGCCAATTCCGTTTCTTCCAGGCCGTGGAGAGCCTTTCGAACTTCCCACCAGAGCCGGATAACGTCCCAGTGCAAGTTTCCGCCATATTCCACTGGCTCGTTCTTGAACCGATGAATTTCTTCCGTGGTCAGCACTCCGGAATGAAGGCGGGCAAGAATGGCTCTGCCACTTTCCGCGCCAAGATCGAGAGCCAAATAAGATTTTGTGGAGCTGCTGCTAGGCATAAGAAGATAGACTCTGCGAATTTCTGGCCGATCGCTGCTTCGTGATACGTTCCAGGTAACCGCTCTGGCGGAAGGCGTCCATCGGATCTTTCGGGAGACGCTTGGATACCCGCCACTCTTGAATTACGGGCCGAACGTCGGTCGCGAAAGCGTCCTGCAACAGCGATTCCGCCCGGACCAAATCACATTTCTCTTGCACGGCGCCAAGTTCACGGTGGTCGATCAAAGCTGCTTTGCAAAAAAGCTCCTGGGCCATGGTCACAGTTTGAATCATGGCTTCGATCTTGCCCTTGAGGTTATGGCTCTGGTCGATCATGTACGCGACGTCGGACTGCTTGCCGCTCTCCCATTCGAAGAAAAGAATCTCGTGGAAAATGCGGAAGGCTTGATAGGGGTCAATCGATCCGAGGGTCAAATCATCGTCGGCGTAGCGGCGATCGTTAAAGTGGAAACCGCCGAGCATGCCCTCCGAGAGAAGCCAAGCGACAATCTGCTCGATGTTCTGGGCCGCATAGTGATGACCAGTGTCGACTAAAACTTTCGCTTGCGGACCGGCAAAGCGCGCGAGATGGAGCGCCATGCCCCAGTCGGCGATGTCCGTGTGATAGAAGGCGGGCTCGAAGGGCTTGTATTCGACAAGCAGGCGCTGACCCGGGGCGAGTTGGTTATGAGAGATACGCAAAGACTCTTCGAACCATTGCTTGCGCTTCCGGATATTCGCGGTGCCCGGATAGTTGGATCCGTCGGCGAACCACAACGAGATATCGCGGCAGCGCAGGCGCTCAGCGATTTCAACGCTATCTTTTACGTGCGCGAGGGCGCGCTTCCGGACGGCAGGATCTGGGTGGCCGAAAGAACCGTATTTATACTCCTGATCCTGAAAGAGGTTCGGGTTGATGGATCCGGCCTGCACTCCAAAACGCCCGGAGAGTTTCTGAATGTCATCGGTGCTGTTTATTCCGGCCGGAAAATCCCACAAAACGTGCAGGGCGATGGTGGGACAAACTCCGGTGAGGAGATGCACTTGTCCGGCATCGCTGAACTTCTCCTCCGTAGTTGTTGCTGCAGCGGCCTGAATAAACTTCCCGAAGCGAGTCCCGGTATTGGCGAAGCCCCAGGAAGGGATTTCGATGCGAAAGCGGGTTAGGGCCTGGAGGATTCTCTCGGACTTAGATGTGTTCATGCGCAGCCTCGACCCGAAGAGGGTACACATCCGCGCGGCTCGAGGTCACGCGGTTTTTGCCGGACAGCACGCGTTTTGCATTGCGAAATGATAGCCTATGCCGCGGCTCAACCCTAAAGCAGCGAACTGCTGGGAGATGACCTATTACTCTTGAGATTCGAATAGCGGCGACACACAAGGCGCAGGCAAAAATCTGACAGCCTGACCGCCAGTTTCCAGGAGGCAAAAGTGAAGCTACGGACGATTTGTCTTGTGGGGATTTTGCTTTCAGCGTTCACGGGTTCCGCTTCGGCTGGCCCATTCCATCTTCGTTGCGAATATCTCAAAAACCCTCTTGGAATCGACAAGACTTCCCCTCAATTGTCATGGCAAAGCAACAACACCGAACGAAACTGGGAGCAAGCCGCCTATCAAATCCTGGTAGCAAGCAGCCTGGAACAACTGCGTGCCGGCAAGGCGGATGTGTGGGACAGCGGAAAAATAAACTCGAGCGACTCGGTCGGGATCGCCTACGCGGGACCGAAGCTGGAAACTCGCCACCGTTATTACTGGAAAGTGCGTGTATGGGACACGCATGGCCAGCCTTCCGATTCTTCGGAGATGGCGTGGTGGGAAATGGGTTTGCTTACTCCGGCGGACTGGAAAGCGCAGTGGATTAGCTGGAAGAATCCAGAAGCAGATGCGGACCGGGCCGGGGTTCGCTGGATTTGGGTTGCGGGGCAGGATGCCTTGAAAGTTGCACCCAAAACCACGGCGGTCTTTCGCGGGAAAGTGAATATTCCGGAGAAACCACGCGAGGGAGCTTTATTTCTCGCCGTTCGGGGAAACTACACTGCCAAGGTAAATGGCCGCGAAGTCGCAAGAAAGCACGAGTGGAATACTTTCGACCGCCAGGACATTACCGACTCCCTGATCGCAGGTGAAAACATCATCGAGGTAGCAGTAACCGCGGGCACTCCATCGCCATTTGGTCCTTCTGCAGGAGCCAAGACGGTGCCCGCGGCCTTGGCCGGTCTAGTGAAAATCTCGCGCTTCGACGGGTCCGTTCTGCGGGTTGCGACAGATGGACGCTGGCAAGGAAAGCTCGAAACAAAGTCAGATTGGCAGGCTTCGCAAGTGATCGGCGAATTGTCTGACAAGCAGTTGGGCGACCCCGGTCAAATGCCGCAGCCTGCGGTTGATTTGCGGCGAGAGTTTGCATTGTCTGAGAAAGTCCGGAGCGCGAGGCTCTACGTCACCGCGCTGGGCAGCTACCGCGTATATCTCAACGGAAGCCGCGTGGGGGCGGACGTTCTAACGCCGGAATTTACCGATTATCGAAAGCGAGTCTTGTATCAAACCTATGATGTGGAGAGCTTGCTCGCAAAGGGCAAGAACGCGATCGGCGCCACGCTGGCCGACGGATGGTACGGAAGTGGCCTGACCTGGGTTGGAATGCATTTCTTTTCGCCGCCCAATCGCTTTCTCGCGCAGTTGGAAATCGAGTATGCCGATAGCCGGCACGAAACGATCGAAACAGACAAATCGTGGAAAGGAGCGGCGTCGCCCGTCGTTCGTTCGGAAATCTATTCGGGTGAAGCGTACGACGCGCGCTTGGAGCAGAAGGGCTGGAAGAATTCAGGGTTCGATGATTCGCACTGGACTTCCACAGCCATCGCCGAAGCCCCGACAATCTCAGTTTCCAGCGAGACGACTCTTCCGGCGCAGGTCGTGAGTACTCTGAAGCCCGAGCGTGTCTCACAGCCTGCGAAGGGAGCCTATGTATTCGATATGGGCCAGAACATGGTGGGCTGGATATCCCTGAAGGTAAAAGGTCCGTCGGGCACGAGAGTCCGCCTGCGGTTTGCGGAAATCCTGAATCCGGATGGCACACTCTATACGGAAAATCTCCGGAATGCCGACGCCACGGATATCTATGTTCTGAAAGGCGAGGGAGAGGAGCAATTCACTCCGCGTTTCACCTTTCACGGATTTCGCTATGTGGGGGTCACCGGATATCCCGGAACACCGGGCACGGATGCTCTTATCGGTGAAATCGTCAGTAGCGTTCGCGGAGAGGCAGTCGGAAGGCTCACGACCTCGAGCGAGCTAATCAACAAAATGTGGTCCATCGGAATCTGGGGACAGCGTGGAAATTTTCTGAGCATCCCAACCGATTGCCCGCAAAGGGACGAGCGCCTCGGCTGGATGGGAGATGCCGGAGTTTTCTGGCGCACCGGCAGCTACAATTTCGACATTGCCGCGTTCTCGCAGAAGTTTGTGCAGGACATCGTCGACGCACAAACCCCGCAAGGTGCATTCACAAACGTTTCTCCCAACACGCTCCCCTTCGGCGGATCCGACTCGGAGGGAGCGTCGGCCTGGAACGAGGGGATGGTGGGCGCTCCGGGCTGGGGCGATGCCGGCGTTATTGTTCCGTGGACAACTTGGGTGCAGTACGGAAATACGGACATCATCGTGAGAAACTGGGATTCCATGCAGCGCTGGATGGAGTTCATCCAAAGCCGCAATCCGGACTTCCTCAGAAAAAAAGGTGTCGGGCCCAATTTCGCGGATTGGCTTGCGCCGGATCAACACACCGATAAGGATCTCCTGGCCACTGCATATTGGGCATTGATTGCAAACATGATGTCTGAGATGGCGCAAGCTGCCGGGAAGGAGGCGGACGCAAAACGCTATGCCGAACTGGCAGGCAACATTCGCGCTGCTTTTCAGAAAGCGTACATCAAGGAAAACGGAGAGGTTGGTACGGGAACGCAAACATCGTATGTCGTGGCGCTTTACACCAAGATGGCGCCAAAAAGTCTGGAGCCCGTCCTTGTCACCAGGCTGGTCAAGGATATCGAATCGCGGAATTGGCATCTTTCGACCGGATTCCTGGGCACACCCTTCCTGCTTTTTACGCTGACGGACCACGGACGCACCGATGTGGCGTACCGCCTGTTGCTGAACGACACGTATCCATCGTGGGGATACATGCTTTCCAAAGGCGCGACCACCTGGTGGGAGCGTTGGAACGGCGATTCGGGTGATCCGTCCATGAACTCCTACAACCATTACGCGTTCGGCTCCGTCATTGCTTGGGTCTACCGCTATATGTCCGGGATTGATACCACTCTCGGCTCGCCAGGCTTCAAGAAAATTGTCATTCGTCCGCATCTCGATCCTCGCGTCACCTTTGCGCGAGGCGAATACGAATCGATCTATGGAAAAATTGTTACCGATTGGAAGGGAACCGCGAATGGGCCTTTCAGGCTGAGAGTGACAATCCCTGCGAACACCACAGCGGATATCTTTTTGCCGGCAGCCACGCGCGCGCAAGTCACGGAAAGCGGCAAAAGGGTGGAGGCGCGGCAAGAAGGAGAGTCACTGCTAGTCTCCATCGGTTCAGGCTCTTATGATTTCGAGGTGGAATGACTCCCTTTGGAAGGCGCTTCGAAGATGCGGGCGATTCTGCAGCTGCATGGGCGCGTCGGCGGGTCAGTCAGTGCAAAAGGAACGACAAACGTTTTAATTCAGCAAAAGTGGCACACCCAAGGGGACGATTTTAGAACTTTTCTGGGGGAGTTTGTGTCAAGTTTGCAACAGTTTGGCTGTCCGGTTGCCCGACTCTCCAGAAACTTGTTGATAAGTTCTTTCGAATCAACAAATCGGTCTCGACAAGTTTCTGACACCAGTGACGCGTCCAGGACGCAGTTGGGGCTTATGGGCACTTGACCTGCCCCGCTTTTTGAGACAGCTGCTGAGTTGAGTCCGGGAAGCTACTTGGCACATTGACTTGGCGGTGCTAACGGACTGCATTCAGAGTGCGCAGTTTGTTCAAGGTGGGATAGCCTATCTGGGTATGAAACCGCGATTGCTCGGGATTGTCTTAGTTTTGTGTCCGTTCTTGCATGCCCCAGAGTTAGCTGCTCCCATTCTTATCGCCCATAACGATATCCATGGCTCGCTCGGAGGGGAAGGTCATGCAGTGTGCGCTGGATGTTTCGGCGATGACGACCTCCAGGTTCTCCAAGATTTTAAACTTAAAATTATTTTATAGGTACGGTAGCACTTAGTATACATGAGCGGTACAGACTCGACTAGACGGTCTCGTCGGTTATTCTCGATGCTCTTGCCTAAGCTGTTTGAAAACAAGTCATGTGGCTGGGTCGTTCGGGCGAGCCGCAGAATGTGGCATCATAACCTCCTCAACAGCTTTCTCGACCGGCATAGCCCAACCTTCTAACCAGGCCGTCGCGCCCGCCGTGTTGGTCAATACCTGCCGTGCCGGGTCCAGGGTGGATTCCAGCTTGGCCTGTTCTGCGGGCGTGAGCGGAGCACCAATGCTTTGGCGCAGCGCCGCCGCTGCGCCTGCCAGCCGCAGCGAACGCTCTACTTCGAGTTGAGCCGCCGCTGAGCACGCGAAACACTCCAGCAGGCGGGCAATTCCGCGTTTATGTTCCAGTTCCTGGAAAATTTTTATGCTTTCCCGATACAGAAAGTGCGCTCCTGGATAATTCCGCTGTTCCCTCGCTAAGCTTCCCAGATCAGCCAGTGTGCCAGCAATGCCCCAGCGGTCACCGAGCTCCCGAAAAATTGCCAGGCCATTTTCGTATAATGTCCGCGCGGCTGCGGAGTCGCCCTGATCGCGTGCGACATCCCCCTGGTAGTTTAGCGACCAGGCGACACCTGTCCGATCTCCCAGTCCTCGGAAGATGGAAAGACACTCCGCGTATAGGGAGCGCGCGCGGTCATAGTCACCCTGCAATTTGACGACATTTGCCAGGTTACTGAGAGAACGAGCGACAGCCTTCTGGTCGCCCAACTCTCTCCACAGGACTAGGCTTTCTTCGAACAGAGTGTGCGCAACCGCGACGTCGCCCCGGTCCCGAGCAAAGACCGCCAGCGCGTTTAGCGAGACGGCGACACCCGTTTTGTCACCCAACTGACGCGCGATGCCTTGACTTTCGCTGATGAGCGTATCCGCCGAGGCGTAATCTCCCTGCTCGCCGGCGAGGACTCCTGCTGCA
>CATPAM010000566.1 GCA_955651735.1 Candidatus Acidiferrales bacterium
CTCTTGTCGCTGTCAGCTCTCTCGCCATCGCCCAGGCTCCCGCCGAGCACAAAACGCAGCACATTATTTTTGTTATGACCGACGGCTTGCGTTGCCAGGAAGTCTTCGACGGCGCGGAAGCATCGCTCATGAATAAGAAAAACGGCAGCGTGCCGGAGGAGCCTGTGCTCAAGAAAGTCTATTGGCGCGACACTCCGCAGGCTCGGCGCGAAGCGCTCATGCCGTTTCTGTGGGCGGTCATCGCCAGGCAAGGTCAAATTTTCGGCAATCGCGAGAGAGGCTCGGACGCGTTCGTCACCAATGGACTATTCTTTTCTTATCCCGGCTACAACGAGACGCTGTGCGGTTTCGCCGATCCGCGCATCAAGAGCAATGACAAAATTCCAAATCCAAACGTAACCGTGCTGGAGTGGCTGAAGAACCAGCCTTCTTTCCAGGGCGAGATTGGCGCATTCGGCGCCTGGGATGTAATTGCCTCTATTTTTAATCCGCAGCGCTCGAAGATCACGGTGAATGCGGGCTGGGATCCCTTTACTGGCATCGCCAGCACTCCGAAGTTAGAGCTCCTGAACGATTTCAAAGCAGAGACGCCGCGCGTCTGGCCCGATGAGCCCTTCGACGCCATTCCATTCCATACGGCCATCGAATACCTGAAGGAGAAGAAGCCGCGGATTTTGTATCTCTCACTGGGCGAGACAGACGATTGGGCTCACATGGGACGATATGCGGACTATCTCGACGCCGCCCACCGCGTCGACGCCTACGTCCGGGCTCTTTGGGAGCAGGCGCAGTCCATGCCGGAATATCGCGGCAATACCACGATCATCGTTTCGCCCGACCACGGGCGCGGGACAGCGCCTCATAAGTGGAAGGATCACGGGCAAAAAATTCCGGATTCCAAATACATCTGGATGGTGTTTCTTGGCCCCGACACTCAGGCTATGGGCGAGCGGTCCAACATTGCGCCGGTAACGCAAAACCAGATCGCGGCGACGTTGGCTGCGTTTCTCGGCGAGGATTATGCCGCGGCTGTTCCCAAGGTCGGCAAGCCCATTGCCGACGTGCTGCCGCACTAAAGTCAACCTTCTGTCACACTGCCGCATGAGTCGACTGTGCGGAAACAGGTTCCGTATCCAGCGCCGCGCGCACTTTTCGGCCCAGAGTGTTCAACGAAAACGGCTTGGAGAGGAAGATAAAGTCGGAATTGCGAGCGCCGTGATGAACGATGGCATCGGCGGTGTAGCCTGAAACGTAAAGAACCTTCATGTTCGGATAGAGCGGGGCAAGCCGCTGCGCCAGTTTAACGCCGCTGGTTTGCGGAAGGACTACGTCGGTAACCAGAAGATCCGGCGGCACGGAGGCTTTCTCCACCGTTTCCATCGCCTCGCCGGGATCGGCGGCGTCCAGCACGACATAACCCTTGTTTTGCAGGTAGCTCTTCATAACCGTGCGCAATGATTCCTCATCCTCCACCAGGAGAATCAGCTCTGTGCCGGATGGCGCAGTTGTGTCGTCCGGAACCGATTCCGCCTGCGAAGCCTTTTCCATGCAGCGTGGCATAAGAATCTTAAACGTCGTGCCATGCCCGAGCTCGCTATAGACGGTCACATGCCCGCCGCTTTGCTTGACGATCCCGTAAACCGTGGCCAGGCCCAGCCCCGTCCCTTTTCCTTGTTCCTTGGTCGTAAAAAATGGTTCGAAAACCCGCGCAAGCGTTTCCCGATCCATACCGCAACCAGTGTCGGTGATGGCAATCATCACATAATCGCCGGGCTTGGCTTCGGGGTTGCGGGTACAATACTCCTCGTCGACGTATAGCTCGGCCGTCTCTATGATCAGTTTTCCGCCGCTCAGCATCGCGTCGCGCGCGTTCACCACTAGGTTCATGATCACCTGCTCCAATTGGTCCGGGTCCGCGCGGAGACGAAGGTCCGCATTGCGGGCGATGACCGATAGCTCGATGTCTTCCCCGATCACTCGCCGCAGCAGCCCTTCGAATCCTTTGAAGTGCGCGTTGAGGTCGATAACCTGCGGTTGCAAAACCTGTTGCCGGCTGAAAGCCAGCAATTGCCGCGTGAGCGTCGCGCCGCGCTGCACAGACTTCGAAATATGGGCCGCCAAGGGATAGAGTGCGCCGTCCAATTCCAGTTTTTCCATCAGCATGCTGCAATATCCGAAGATGACTCCGAGAACGTTGTTGAAGTCATGCGCGATCCCGCCAGCCAGCCGGCCAATGGCTTCCATTTTTTGAACGTGGCGAAGCCTCTGCTCCGTGCCGTGTTGTCGGGATACGTCTTCGACCAGGATTTCCAGACACATTGGTTTTTCGGTGTCGTCTGAAATCACGCGCCCGCTCAACTCCACGTTGATGACCTTGCCGTCTTTCCGTTTCCAGAGCGATTCAATCCTCGCGAATTGCCGGTTGCGTCCGGGCGGATTGAATAACGACAAAGAGAATTCCCCCGCAGGGAAAACGTCTGTCGCGAGATTCAAAGCCAGGGCGTCTTGTTCTGTATTGTATCCAAGCAACTGGACAAATGGCTGGTTGACCATTAACAAGCTGCCGTCAAGCCCGGCGCGGCACACGCCGTAGTTGCCCTCGACCAAAGTGCGGAAGCTCGCTTCGGACTGTCGCAGACCGTCTTCCACTCTCTTGCGGTCGGTAATGTCGCGGATCGTGCTGGAAATCAGCACGCCGTCTTTTGTCTGCTGCGGACTGAGGCTAATCTCCAGCGGGAATTCCGTGCCGTTCTTGCGAATTCCGTACAACTCCAAACCCACGCCCATGGGGCGAAATTGCGGATGCGTGCTGTAAACGGTGCGGTGGTGGCGATGTTGGTTCCAGAAACGCTCCGGAATCAGCACCTCGACCGGTTGGCCCAGGAGTTCTTCGCGGCGGTAGCCGAACAGCTTCTCCGTTTGCGAATTGACCAGAACGACTCGCCCGTCCGCGTTTACGACAACCATCGCGTCGGGTGCGGAGTCCAGCAGGCCGCGAAATAGTTCTTCGGCGCGCTTGCGGTCGGTGATGTCCCGAACTACGGCGCTGACCAGTAGCCCGGTGGGAGATTGCACCGAGCTCAGGCTGATTTCGACCGGGAACTCCGTGCCGTCCTTGCGTACCCCGTGAAGTTCCAGTCCAGCCCCCATCGGCCGGAGGGTCGGATTGCTCATGAAGCCCGCGCGGTGTCCGCGATGTTTCCCGCGGAATCGCTCGGGTATCAGGATCTCAATCGGTTTGTTAACCAGTTCGGCGCGATTGTAGCCGAACAGTTTTTCCGTCTGGGAGTTCACCACCACGATACGGCCTTCTTGGCCGACAATCACAATGCCATCGGGCGCAGACTCCACCAGCGTTTTGTATACGGCATCGCTGACGCCCGATGTACTTGTAGACATGGCTCTCCGGGAGAGGCGGCGAATTCCGAGGCAGCTGCACCTTTGGAAGGGCGATTAGAAGGGGGAAGATGATTCTGCTTGAACAAATGTAGACTCGTGCAAAATTGCGGTCAAGTCCAATTAACAGAACTAGCGCTTGTTGTGCATCTGCGGCTTGTGTGGAACGCAGTGGTTCGTGATGCAGCGCGCACGATACCCGCAAAAATCTTCAGTGGTTACTTACGTGACGCGGGTTCGAAAGGATGGTGCCGGGGGCCCGGTTTGCACCACGCGTGCCACAGAGTTTAGCCTATCGCTCGCCGCCTGACGGTGATTTTTGCCGAAGGGCCAGGACCGGGGAAACCGACGATTATGGTCCTAGTGTGAGGTGTCAGAAGTATACAGCGCAATCCATGTAACCGCAGAGGGCAGATTCCGCAGCATCGGCCTTCAAAGCGGCACTTGAGGTGACGACTGCCAACTTTCGTTTCTGGCTAGCCAGCCAAGGCATCACAACGGCAGCAGCCAGCAAGATTCCGATTCCGAGCAAACTGCGCTGCGCCTCGCGGTATCCGACAAAATTCAAAACCGAAGTCAGCACCACGAAGCCTGCCAATGCGAAAAGCAAACCTCCTGCGATTCAGGCTGCCCGCGCCTCACCCAACGGAACTGCAGCGCATCACGGGAGTGGATCCAATGACTTGCGTGTGCGTTGTTCTACGTATTTCACCCATTGTTCTTGGGTAGTTTGTTTCCAATTTGTTCCCAATTTCGCGCTCGGATAAGATCGTCCAGAGGGTTCAAACTCGGGGTCATATGCCAACCAGTGATCGCACGCCCGATCAAGACGAGCCTCATCTGCGCTTGAAAGAGGCGCATGAGGAATGTCGACGGCTTCGTGAAGAAAATGATCGTCTCCGGGCCATGCTTGGCGTGGATCCCAATCACACCACTCGCCAAACCACGGCTTTCACAAAGCCTTCAGTCGTTGCTACAAGCGAAGTCTACACGCCAGAAAGAAAGATCGCGCTTTTTCGGAGCCTCTTCCGCGGACGAGAAGATGTCTTCGCCATTCGGTGGGAAGGGAGCGGCGGTAAGTCTGGCTATTCGCCGGCCGGCGCCATGGACTGGCGGGCCATCCATGCTGCGAAACTGGAAGATCGAAAGAGAGTCGGACGCAAAACGCGAATACTCCAGCCACTGACGGACGAGGTGATTAAGAATCATCTGACTGGAAAACAGACGATCGGTATTTATCCGCTCCTTCTGGACGAGACTTGCTGGTTCCTGGCCGTGGATTTCGACAAAAAGTCCTGGATGGCCGATGCGGCAGCGTTCGTCGCAACCTGCAGGCAGTTCCAGGTTCCGGCTACCGTCGAGCGTTCACGGTCGGGAAACGGTGCGCACGTTTGGATGTTCTTTGACCGTCCGGTATCCGCAGTTGACGCGAGAAGGCTAGGGTGTGCATTGCTCACCCGCACCATGGAAAAGAGGCATGAAATAGGTCTCGATTCATACGACCGACTTTTCCCCAGCCAGGACACCATGCCTAGGGGCGGCTTCGGAAATCTGATTGCCTTGCCGTTGCAGAAACATCCTAGGGACCAAGGGAACACAGTCTTCTTGGATGAACTATTTCAGCATCACCTCGATCAATGGCGATTCTTGAAGTCGATCCAGAGAATCCCGCTAGAACGGCTCGCCAACATAATTCGCGAGATAGCCCCTGGTGCGAATCCGGTCGGAGTGCATTTCAGTCTTGCCGATGAA
>CATPAM010000567.1 GCA_955651735.1 Candidatus Acidiferrales bacterium
CAACATCCTGGATTTCTTCGGGCACTTGAGCCGGCTGTCGCGCATTATCAGCGTTGGCGACCTGACCTTCGCGGACCCGGCGAGCGGCAAGGTTTCCGGCGCGAAATATCCGGTTCGTCCGGGCACTACGGTTTCCGGAGTTTTTACAGCTACGACGTTCTTTACCAAGCCGAGTGATGCCGGAGCAGCAGGTTCGGCGAAACCGGCGGGGAAACCCTGAACGGGAATGAGCGAAATATGCGTTTTGTGAAGACCCTCGTACTAGGGATTACGCTGGCGGCAGCCGCTCCCGGTCTGCACGCGCAAGCCAAGCCTGCAAGCGGCACGGGTACAAGTCCCGCGGCGCCGGCGGCAAAACCTGCGCCGCAAGCCGCAAAACCGGCCGCACAAGCGCCGGCGAAACCGCCTGCAGCGTCGACTCCTGGCGCACAAAGCAAACCAGCGGCTCCCGTTACAAAAAAACCAGCAACCTCCGCGTCCAAGCCCGCGAAGCCCAAGACGGCAGCGGCAAAACCGTCGACGCCGGCGGCAAAGGCGGCGCCGAAACAGGCCGCCAAGAAATCTGCTCCGCGCGCCGCGAAGCCCGCTGCCAGTACGACACCCGCTGCGGACAAAGAGGTCAAAGTTGCCAAGCGCGATCCGTTCGAATCGCTGGTGGGCCGCGAGCACGCGGGACCGCGAACAGACCTTCCGCAAGGCAAAGCGGGGCTTCAGGTGGGTACTTTACGTTTGGACGGAATCGTGCGCGCACCCAACGGGATGATCGCCGTAGTTTCCAACCCACAATCGCGCACGTATTTTCTGCGCGAAGGCGATCAGCTATACGACGGCCGCGTCGAAAAAATTGCCATGGATGGAGTGTCTTTCCACGAAGTCGGGAAAGACGCGTTCGGAAAACCCGTGGAGCGCCAAGTGAACAAACGAATTTACGCCAGTGCAGGAGAACAGCAATGAAGACGAATTGGCCGGCCATGCGAATTGGCTGCCTGATACTAGCGGGCGCGGTGTTGGTGACTAGTCCGGCCGTCGCTCAAACGCGGGAGCCTGCCGGCGCAAACGCGACGGCATCCGTGATCTCAAGCGTGGCGATCACGCAAGCCCCGGAGCGCGCCAGCGTGCGCGTGGAGGGCGAGGGACCGCTGGAGGTCCATGCGGCGCGCGTACAGGATCCCGACCGCCTGGTGCTTGATTTCAGGGGCACGAGGCTGGCCGTGCGCAATACGGTGATTCCCGGCGTGTCCGCTCCGGTTCGTGGTGTGCGTCTCGGGCAGTTCCGGCCAGACGTTGCGCGCGTGGTGATCGATCTCACTTCGGCTTCGTCTTACCAGATTTCTCGTGATGGCCTCGCGGTGATAGTTTCTTTTGAAACTGTGGCACAGTCCCCGGCAGCGGCCGTCCCGGCTTTGAAGGCGGCATCCGAGAAAACTCGCGTGGAGCGGCCCGCGTTTCGCTACGACGTGTCCGGACCGCGCGCCGCAACTTCCGCAAAGCTTCGCAAGATTTCGGCCCCTCGCTTCGCGTTGCCCGGCGAACTGACCCAGCCCTCAGTCGTCCTGGCATCGTTTGGAGCGAGCACCGAACCTGCCCGGCCGACTCCGCAGCAGGCCGCGCAGCAGCAGTCCGGCAACGCCGCGGCAACGGTGGCAAACTCGCAGACTCCGGCTTCTTCGACCACTTCCAAGTACACCGGCGAGCCTATCTCGGTGAACTTGAAAGACGTGGACCTGAAGGACTTCTTCCGGTTGATTCACGAAATTAGCGGACTGAACGTGGTGCTCGACCCGGCGGTGAAGGGAAGCTTGACCATCGTGCTCGATGAGGTGCCGTGGGACCAGGCCCTGGACATCGTGCTGCAAAACAACGGGCTCGATAAACAGCTCAGCGGCAACGTGCTGCGCATCGCTACGCACGACACCCTGAAGAAGGAAGCGGAGACAACGCGCGATCTGGAAAAAGCCCAGGCCGAAGCCGTTGCGCCGGTCACCGTCACGCGCGTGCTCAGTTACGGCAAAGCTGAAAAATTGAGGGATACGCTGAAGAAATTTCTGTCGCAGCGCGGTGATATTCTCTCGGACGACCGTTCGAACCAGCTTATCATTCGCGATATCCCGTCGGTTATCCCGGTCATCGACAATCTAATCCGCCAGTTGGACCGCAAGTCGCAGCAGGTGGAAATCGAGGCGCGAGTGGTTTCCGCCAGCCGGTCATTTGCACAGGACATTGGCGTGCAGCTTGGTTTCGCGGGCACGACCACCAGCGGGCGTACTGCGATTGGCGGCGATACGACAGTGGGCACAAGTACTATCTCTGGGACAACGCCCCCGCCCCCGGTTACTGCTGCTGGTACAACATCGCTGCCGCTGAACGTCAATCTCGGAGCCGGCACTCCCAGCAGCGGGCTTTTCCTGGGCCATCGTTCACCCAATTTTGCGGTAGACTTCTTCATCACGGCAGCGGAATCGAAGGGCGTTGGGAAACTGCTCTCAAAGCCGCGTGTGGTGACGCAAAACAACGAAAAAGCGGTCATTAAGCAGGGGCAAAAAATCCCCATCCAGACAACGATCAATAACACGATTTCCGTGCAATTCATCGATGCCGTGCTGAAACTGGAAGTGACCCCGCAGATCACCGCGGAAGGCACCGTCTTCATGGACGTGTTGGTCGAGAATACGCAAATCGACCAAGGCATTCCGCGCATCCAGGGTGTTCCGGCCTTGGACACGCAGTCCGAAGAGACCAAGATTCTGGTGGCCGACGGCGGCACAGTCGTCGTCGGAGGAATCATCGTCTCCACCCAGAATGTGACCACCACCGAGGTGCCGCTGCTCGGCAGCCTCCCGATCATCGGCCATCTTTTCAAGCGCAACAACGTTTCGATTTCATCGCAGGAGTTGTTGTTCTTCATTACTCCGAGGATTATCCCCGGATAACAGCAGACAGCTTAGTAGGGCTACACTCTCATCAGGATGGATTCGAGGAGACTCCGGTCTCCTCGAATTGTTTTATGAACACACAGTTCTTGCAGAGAAGGCGGGCCTTGCGGGCGCGGATTGCCGAAGCGCACCTTTCGGGCGTGCTCTCCATGAATCCCGCGAGCTGGTACTACCTGAGCGGGTATACGGGTGAGGCGGGGGCGCTGTTGGTGTCGTCCAAGGGGTCCTGGCTGGTAACGGACGGGCGCTTTACTTCCCAAGCAAAGGAAGAAACCTCCGGCCTGCGAGTGGTTAGGCAGGAAGAATCGCTGATGGCCACGCTGGGGAGGCTATTGCGAGGCCGCTCGCGAAGTCGTATTGGGTTCGACGCCACGCAGCTAAGCGTGGCGCAATTTCGAGCGCTGCGCAAAGCCGCAGGGTCACGCGTGCGCTGGGTTAATGCGGATGGCGAGGTAGAGAAGGGGCGCCAGCGCAAAGATCCTGCGGAACTGGCGCAAATCCGCAAGGCGGCTTTACTGGCAGGCGAAGTGCTATCGAACGCGATCAAGCTGCTAAAGCCGGGTGTGCGCGAAATCGAGGTCGGAGCCGAGATTGAATACCAGATGCGGCGCAGGGGAGCTTCCGGTCCGGCATTCGAAAGCATCGTGGCCTTCGGCACTCGTTCCGCGCATCCGCATGCACGGCCCACGGGAAAGCGCCTGAGGAAAAATGAATTGGTGGTGCTGGACCTGGGTGCTATACTCGCCCACTATTGCAGCGATATTACGCGGACTGTATTCGTCGGACGCGCTCCTGCGCGCATACGGCGATGGTATGGCGCGGTCCAGGAAGCGCAGGCGGCCGCCGTCGCGGCAGCGAGGGCTGGCATCAGTTGTGGGGATGTCGATGCCGCCGCCAGACGGGTTCTGGCGCGTTACCGGCTTAGCCAATATTTCGTGCACAGCACCGGACACGGACTCGGGCTGGAAGTGCACGAAGACCCCCGAGTAGCGAGCGGACAGAAGCACGTTTTGGTTCCAGGGAACGTGATTACAATAGAACCAGGCATTTACGTGCCGGGCGTCGGAGGAATTCGCATTGAAGACGATGTCGCGGTGCATGCTGGCCGAACAGAACTGCTGACCCGTGTTCCGCGGGACCTTATTGAGATTTGAACAGGCATGAAACCCAAAAAGCCCTCAAAGCCCAGCGCCAATTCCAAGTTCGCCAACACGGAAATTCAGCATATCGAACACCTGCTGAATTTCATGACCGAGCACAACCTCGAGGAGTTTGAGTATTCGCGCGGCGATCTGAAGATCCGCTTGAAGAAGCCTTCCGCAAACGCGCTCCTCTCCCGGCAGTTAGCGGCCCCCGAGATTATCATCGCGGGAGCAGCGCAAACACAGCTGGCCTCGGTGCCTGCTGCTCCTTCGGCGGCGGAAGCTCGTTCTACCGAGGATCTGCACCTGGTGAAGTCGCCGATTGTGGGCACGTATTATGCGTCGCCCAGTCCCGGCGTGGAGGCGTTTGTCAAAGTCGGCGGTTACGTGGAAACGGGTCAGACCTTGTGCATCGTCGAAGCCATGAAGCTAATGAACGAGATTGAATCCGACATCAGCGGCGAGGTGCTGCGCATCTTCGCCGAAAACGGACAGCCTGTTGAATACGGCCAGCCGCTCTTCGGCATACGTTCCAGCCGCAAGAAATAAGCGGCGCCCACCGACATGTTCCAGAAAATTCTAGTCGCCAATCGCGGGGAAATCGCGCTGCGGGTCATTTGCGCGTGCAAAGAACTCGGCATTTCCACCGTAGCGGTCTATTCCGAGGCCGATCGCAACTCCTTGCATGTGCGATTTGCCGATGAGGCCGTTTGCATTGGGCCCCCTCGCAGCAGCGAGAGCTACCTCAATATCCCCCAGGTGATTAGCGCCGCGGAAATCACCAACGTGGACGCTATTCACCCGGGCTATGGTTTTCTCTCTGAGAACGCCAACTTTGCCAAGGTGTGCGAAGCTTCCGAGATTACCTTCATTGGTCCGACCGCCGAAGTCATCGAAATGATGGGAGAGAAAGACCGTGCGCGGCGGGAAGTGAAAACGGCGGGCCTGCCGACCATTCCCGGAAGCGACGGCATCGTGGAAGGAGAAGAGCAGCTTGGCAAGGAAGCGGCGCGAATCGGCTATCCCTTGATCCTCAAAGCCGTAGCCGGCGGCGGCGGGCGCGGCATGCGCGTAGTGCGCAACCAGGGCGAGTTGCTTTCTGCCTATCAGACGGCGCGCAGCGAAGCGCAGCAGGCCTTTGGCAATCCGGACGTGTATGCAGAGCGGTTTCTGGAGCATCCGCGGCACATCGAGTTCCAGGTGCTCGGTGACCAGTATGGCAAGATCATCCATCTGGGCGAGCGGGAATGCAGCATCCAGCGGCGGCATCAGAAGTTAATCGAGGAATCGCCGTCACCCGGGATGGACGCCAAGCGGCGCAAGGAGCTGGGCGCAAAAGTCGTGCGCGCGCTGGAGAAAATCGGCTACACCAACGCGGGCACCGTCGAATGCTTGATGGACCAGGACGGTTCGCTGTATTTCATCGAGATGAATACGCGCATTCAGGTCGAACATCCGGTCACGGAACTGGTTACCGGCGTCGACCTGATTAAAGCGCAAATTCGCATAGCCGCCGGAGAGCGGATCGAGGAGGCGGTCGGCGAAATACAATTCTCGGGCCACGCCATCGAATGCCGCATCAATGCCGAGGACCCCGATACGTTCGTTCCCTCCGCGGGGCGCATCACAACCTTTCAGGCGCCGGGAGGCACGGGCGTGCGTGTGGATTCCGCGGCTTACGCCGACGCGGTGATTCCGCCGTACTACGATTCGATGATTGCGAAACTGATCGTCAAGGGTCGCGATCGCGCCGAAGCCGTCGGGCGGATGAAGCGCGCGCTGGAAA
>CATPAM010000568.1 GCA_955651735.1 Candidatus Acidiferrales bacterium
ACCCGCTTCAAGCATATGCTTCCCGCGCTTGACTGCACTTCCAAGGGACCGGACACATACATGATGCGAATGCCGCCGCCGCCCGTCTGCGCGCGAACCGAACCCCGCACTTCTCCGAAATCAATCTGTCCCCCGCCGGTGCGCACGCTCACCAGGCTTCCTGCTTGGACAACCGTGATGTTGCCGCCGTCGGTCTGCAAATCCGCGCGCCCGCCAATCTGCCCTGCGCGAATGTGTCCGCCGCCGCTGCGCAAAGACGCGTCGCCCGCAATGTTTCCTGCATTGATGTGCCCACCGGCCGTAAACGCCCGCAAGTCCCCGGCAACGTCCTGCACCTGGATGTGGCCGCCTTCCGTCTCCAGCCGCGCCACCAGGCGGTCAGGTGCCGCGTTCCGCATATTGCCGATGCCAATGCGGCCGGCGCGGATGTTGCCGCCCTGCGTCGTCAGCGTCGCGATGCCGCCAATGTCCCCTGTCTCGATGTCTCCAGCTTCCGTCTTCACTTCGACGCTGTAATTGCGCGGCACCGCAATCTCGAACTGCACCCAGATTTGCGCGCCAGACAAATGCGCTGATTGCGGCGGCAAGTTTCCGGTGATTTCGGCTCCCGCGGGAGTGGACTTCGCGCTTAGCGAATAATGGTCCAGCAGATGTTGCGCCAGCGGAGCCCGCGCGTCCGTCTCGATGTGCACCGTATACCGGACCACAGGGGCGGAGCCATTTTCTAGCGGCACAATCTTCACGGAACCTAAGTCCGTGGTAAGCCGCAGCGTCAATCCATCCGATGTTTGCAGAGATCCTGTGCGATTCGCGGAAACGCGCGGTTGCGTTGGTTCGCCCGGCTTGGTCAGTTCTAACCCCGGAGCCGCAGGTTCCCGCGTACCCGAGGCCATGCTCGGGGCCAGCAAGACCACCGCGCACAAGAGAGGCGCAAAGTGAATGGCTGTTCTTTTCATTCCAGATTAACTAGCGTTGCTACGTTCCTGATGGCGCTGCGGAGCATGCCTCTACTGCACTTCTCGCGGACCAATCTGCCGCAACGCCGCCGCGCTGCGCAGCCGCACGTAGCGGTTCGGGTCACGCTGTTGCAATCCTTCTAGCGCGTGAATCACGCGATCCACCGAAGGGTCCGGAGGAATCTGGCTTCCAGCAACTTCGGGCGCAATTCGCTGGCCTGGAGTCTCGGCATCCGCGTCACCTTCCAGCGACCGCACCAGCAAGTTCACCGCTTCCACGCGCACGCCCGGATTCGCATCGTGCTGCAGCGCTTCCAGCAAAGTATCGCGCACCGCATCGTCCGCGGCGGAATCGCGCAGCGCCTCCAGCGCCTTCATGCGCACCGCGGCATTCTGGTCCCTGCGTGCCGCGGCCAGCAATGCATGCCGTACGTCCTTATCGCCCGTGCGCGTTCTCAGCACATCCAGGCAATCCAATCGCACGCCCGGATCAAATCGCTCGCCGTTCATTACCACGTACGTAAGCACGCGCCGCACATCCGCGTCATCCACGCTTCCGCTCAACACAATCGGCTGTTCGGTGCGCACCTGCAGTTGCACGGTTCCCGAGGAATCAGTCGCCGGCGCGAAATTCACTCCCGCAACCGCCATCTTCGACAAATCTTCATTTGTCAACGGTGCCGCCGCTTTCACATTCATCGCTTGGCCGACGCCAAAGTTGCCTTCGCGCCCCGGAATCCACAGCGCCACTTGCGTTCCCACCGCCAATCCCAGCAGCACCAATCCCGCCGCGCTCCACCCAGGCCGCAGCGCCATCCACCGCCGCGCCCACCCAAACGGGCTCCACTGCTCCTGCAGCGGCGGCGCTGACAAATCATCCAGCAATTCAGAAAGTTCACTTCGGCACTGCGCGAGGAGAGCGCCGGAGGGGTCCAGTTGATCGGCGGGCTGGAACGCGCTTACCAGCGCGCTTTGCATTTCCTGTTCTTCGCGAAGCTGCGTCGCGCAGGAAGCGCAATTCGCCAGGTGCGCATCGATCTGTTCGCGCTCTCGGGGCTCCACTTCATCGCAAGCATAAAATACCAGCAAGGGAGCGATGTCCGCGCAACGCGTCAACCGGTTCGCGCTCATCGGAGCCCTCCCAACTGCGTGCGCAGTTTGCGAGTCGCCCGGAACAGCGAATTTTTCACCGTTTCTTCGGTCGTGCCCAGCGCGTCGCCAATCGCGCGCAGCTTCAGCCCCTGATAATGCTTCATCTCGAAAACAACACGCTCGCGTGGAGACAGCCGCTCCATCGCGGTCGCTATCCGCGCCTGAATTTCTTTCCCGAACAGCCGCCGCTCCGGGTCCAGCGTCGGCCGATGCTCCCGCTGCCGCTCGAAAAAGTCGGTAATCCCTTCATCCGTGTGGCCGCCGTTCGCCTCCGGAGCCTGATCCTCCGGGCGTGCTTGGCGTCGCCGCAAATGATCCAGGCAAACATTCGTGACGATGCGGTACAACCAAGTGTAGAAACTGCACTCGAAGCGGAAACGATGCAGGTTGCGATAAACCTTCAGGAAAGCCTCTTGGTAAACGTCGCGCGCGTCCTCGGGACGCTTCATCAAGTTCAGCGCTAGCCGCAGCACATCCCGGTCATAGCGGCGCACCAATTCCTCGAACGCAGCGCGGTTTCCCGTCTGCGCTTCCGCGACTATGCAGCGCTCATCGAGCTGGGGCAATGAAGCCACCGTGGCCATGGCGTCCGTATCTGTAGCCCGGTATGTAACGCTTGCCAAAGCCAATCGAGGAAGCGGCATATTCGCTTTCTTTTCGCAATTCCCAGTGTTATGGCCTTGGCCTTAACACCTTAGAGCAGGTTTATAGCACGTGGAATAGTACCTGAGCCAGAGCGAACCACCCATTTTGGACGGACCTTCGCCCAATGGGTGAGCAGCCACCTCTCCTTTCTTAACGCACTAGCCGCCCCATTTGTTTCTAAATTTGGACGCTGGGCGCCTGGGCCCCCGGCGGAAGTTTTTGGAGTGCGGCGGTCTTGTTTACCCTGAGCCTCGAAGGGCCGCCGCTTTGTCGTGTACACATCCTCAAAGCGTCTGCCGCGTCAGCCATCAAGATGTCTCGGCAAACTCGGTGTCAGGCCTTTTCTGCTCCGCCCCGCTGCCAGGCAACCAGCGGCCACCCAAACAAGAGCACCAACGCCACCAAAACCCCATACCCGTTCGCCCGGTAGAAATAATCCGGATGCCGCAGCATCTCCCCAGTGCCGCCCAACAACGCAATTCCCGACAAAAGCAGAAAATATCCCAGCACGTTAAACCGCATAACGTAGCGCACCGCAAGGTCAATGACTGCAATCCACACCGCCCCGATAATCATCTTCTTCGCCACGTCCATCGGGTCGTGCCAGTTGGCCCCAATTCCCCCCAGCGCCAGCACCGCAAGCACGAAAACGGAAGCACGCAGCCACTTTGCCCGAATCATGCACGCGATAAACGCCGCCGTGATCGCCACCAGTGCCGTGTACGTCAATCCGCCGCGTATCCCCGAACCGAGAATCGCCCCCACGGGGAAGAACGCGTCCAGGTTCGCGCCGAAACTCGCCACAGCCCCCTCTTGCGCTCCAGGCAAATGCTGGTAGACCCACTTCGAAATCGCATCCAGTCCCACCCAAGCCGCCGTCCCACCAAGTCCGATAAACAGTGCGTCCCGGTAATATGCCTTTGGCATGCCTGTCCATTCCGGTATCCGCTCCACGCCGAACGCCCGCGTCGCGTAATACCACGCGGCACCAAACAGCAGCGCCAGGAACCCAAACGAGAACAGCAGGCCCAGCAACGCGCTGATCGCCGTGACCCCCATCATCATCTTGAATGGAATCGCTGTTTTGTAGTTAGTCAAAGCATTGGCTACGAAGTCCCCGAAGGCCAGCGTCAGCACGGCGCTGGCAAGTCCCCACAGCGCCCACAGCGCCACTCGCTTCCAGGGAATCGTCCGCGCTGCTTCCGAACGCAGATTCTTCAGGAAAACGATCAGCGCCGTAATCGCAAATCCCGCGACCACTAGGATCGGGATCGCGTACCCAAACACCATCTTTGTCAGCGTTGCCTCTTCTTGCTTGCGCCGCCACTCATCGGGAATTTTGATCAAGGTCCGATAGTTCGTCACCTCGTCGCCCAGCACTAGCAACTCGATCCGCGCAAACGCGTGTTCCGCGGCTCCTCCTGCCGTCCCACTCCCGGGATCCAGCGGCGCATTTTGCTGCCACGTCAAAGTGTGATCCGTGCGGTGTGGCCTCTTGTCCGAATTCGACTCCACCAACGACCACTGGCTCAAATCGATCTTCTTCTCCTCGCGTAGAAATATCTCCGCGCGCGCCACCGCGTCCTCTTTGCTCAACGAAACTCCCGGCGCCTCGTCCGCCACCGTATGCCGAATCGCATGCAGCGATCCGTCCGGCCGCAGCACCGCTGCATACTCTTCTGGCTGCGAATCTCGAAAATACCGCACCCGCCACAGCGCCCCCGGCACCTGCGTGGCAAGAATTTCGTTAAGGCGCGCAACGCCCACTCGCTCCCTCAAAAACTCGTTCGTCGTCGGATCGGTCACATTTACCAGCACCGTCGCATGTTTGTAGCTGTTCGGCTCCAGCCCGCGCTGCCGAAGAAGCGCATCCGCCCGCGCCCGCGTCGACCGCGCATTTACCGAAAGCTTCAAGTAGTCGCCGATTGATTCCGGTTTGAGTTTCCAGGCCACCGCCCCGCCTGCCACTAGGCACACAGCCAGGAGCGCCAGCGTCGTCGAAGGCAGCGCCTCATACCGCCGCGTCGAAAGCGCCGCGGTAGCTTCTTCCGGCCCCCCAGCCAGGCTTATCTCC
>CATPAM010000569.1 GCA_955651735.1 Candidatus Acidiferrales bacterium
GCCGCCACGCGGCTGGGCGCCGTGGACTACGTAACCAAACCTTTCCGCATCGAGGAGCTGCGCTCGCGCTTGGAGCGCGCCGCGCGCGCCGTCGAGCTTCAGCTGGAAAATCATTTATTGCGCGAACAGCTGCGCACCCGGCCGGGCTTCGGCGGTCTCATCGGGGTTTCCGAACGCATGCAGCGCGTCTACAAGATCATCCAGAAAGTCAGCCTGCACGAGTACCCGGTTCTGATCCTCGGAGAGAGCGGAACGGGCAAGGAGTTGGTGGCTAAGAGCGTGCATTTTTCCGGACCGCGCAAAGACCGGCCATTTGTTCCAGTCGATTGCTCCTCGCTCGTCCCCACGCTGATTGAATCCGAGCTGTTCGGCTATGTGAAGGGCGCGTTCACCGGGGCCCTGCACGGCAAGCAAGGCCTGCTGGAGGCGGCCAACGGCGGCACGCTGTTTCTCGACGAAATCGGCGACATGCCCGTAGACATGCAAGCCAAGCTGCTGCGGGCCTTGCAGGAGCGCGAGGTAAAGCCAGTCGGCTCGACGGAGCGGCGCCGCATCGACGTGCGTATCATCGCCGCAACGAATCGAGACCTCGATGCGGCCATCAAGACCGGTGCGTTTCGCCAGGATCTGTATTTCCGCCTGAATGTGGTGCAGATCAAACTGCCCCCGCTGCGCGAGCGCAAGAGCGACATACCGCTGCTGGTGATCTCTTTCTTGGAGAAATTCTCACTCGCACAGCAAACCTCGCGGGACATCTCCGAGGACGCCATGCGCCAGTTGATCGCCTATGATTGGCCGGGCAATGTGCGCGAGCTGGAAAACGCGATTGAGCGCGCGGTGGCGCTCGGCTCCGGTCCGCTCGTGCATGTGGCGGATTTGCCGAGCAATCTGCAGTTCCCCAAAACGGAGCGTCTCCCGGAGAAAAACGAACTGGTGCCTCTCGATGAGCTCGAGCGTCGCGCCATTTTGCGCACCTTGCGCGAGACGGCAGGCGACAAGCTCGCGGCCGCGCGCATCCTAGGCATCGGCAAGACCACGCTCTACCGGAAACTCAAGCAGTACCATATGGAAGGCGAAGCCAGCGGTTAAGAGCGGCCTGTAAGAGGGAGAGCCAGCAGCCTCCTCGCGTGTCGCGATCTTCTGCAGGTTACCCCAAATCCTGACAGCCTGGAGCCCGCGCCTGCCTGTGCGCTCAAGGTTTGTCTCTGCCCGATCCAACCTGGTGGTTTTTCACTTCGGAACCAAATCATCGGCAAGTCTCGACATGGGATGTTAGACCTCCTGACCAGCTCTCCAGACGCGGCATAACCGTCCCGTTATCACTGAGATACGTCGAAACAGTTGGACCTATCAGTGCAATGTGGTATGCGCGGGCGGTATCTGTACTTACCAGCCGATGCCGCGCCAACTGCTGCGCGCAACGGTGCTAGCGGATCGAGGCAAGTGCATGTGGGTCTGGGGAAATGCGCAGGAACAAGAGGCAGGAACTATCGGAGTGGCCCGCGCCGCGGTGGAAGGCAGGGCACGGCAAGACCTGCTGAAAGAGGCGATCAGAACGTTGCTGGCAAGTGGGCAGGCGGACCGGGTCGGCGTCTGGGTTGAAAATGTAGATCAGGGCGTTGCGGACTCCGGTCCGCACACGAGCTTCCGCGGAATCGTAGCGGAGAAAGACGGAGAGCCCACGCCAGCTGAGTGGTCCAGGCTATCTCCACAGCCGCCATTGCCTGTCGAATTGCTGGGCAGTTTGCGGACGGTCGAGCAAGACGTCGATGACTCGCCCGACAAGCCAATGATCGCTGCGTTGATAGAGATGCGGCGGGCACTCTGGGTTCCTCTGCAGGTTCACGCACAGCTTCGCGGAATCCTGTTCGCCGGCGGTCGGAAAAAACAGGCGCGTTTGCCGAGAGGGCTGTTTGAGTCCGTCGCGGCCGAACTGGCTCTGGTCATGGAACTCGAAGATGACCGCCGTTTGGCGCGCCAGCGCCATCAGGACTCCCGCCGCATGCTCGCCGCTCTGGCTAACTCGGAATCGCCGACCGATATTCTGGCTGGCATTGTAAAGGACTGTACCCATAAGGGAGATCACCAAGACGAGCCGACTGCAGTTTTCGCCGCGATTGGATGCCTTGTAGACTCACCGAAGACAAAGAAGAGTTCCATTCACCAACCGCCGCAGAGCATGCGCTTTGCCTGGCAGAGCGGTGCCGCTGCCTGGATTCGTGCGCTCGAAAGTGAGGAGGTGAAGGGCGTCTGGCGGCGGGCGCTTGAGTCCCATCACGTCGCTGGTAGCGAACCGGGGATTGCGTTGCCCCACAGACAAGTCGCGCGCGTGGTTGCCTGGCCCTTGGAGGCCGCCGGTGAAACCCTCGGAGCGCTGGTCGCGGGCGTTCGTCAAAGCACTGCCTCGCTGGCCGCACTGGAACGCTTGGAGCTTAGCGCTGCGCTGGCTGTTCCCGCGCTCTTGCAGCTAAAGCGTAGCGAGGAGGCCGCCGAGCGAGAGTTGCGTCATAAGGAAGTCCTCACAGCCCTCGAAAACCGACCCGACCGCAGCGAGCAAAGGGACGCTGAGCACGGCGTTACCGAAGTCCTGAACGTTATTGAATGGCTCGAGGAAGGAGTGGTCGTCTTCGGACCGAGGCAGGAAATTCGCGCGGTAAACAGCCGCTTCGGCCAGATGGTCGGACTGACGCCCGAAGAACTCGTGCGCATCAAGACGCTTGACGATCTCGTAGCCTCGCTCAGCGCGCGCACCGCCGACGCCGGTACTTTCGCCGAGAATTGGAGTCGTCTGGCGCGCAGCACCGAAGGGGCTCTGCGAGAAGAACTGCAGCTGGTCCGCCCGGTTCCGCGCCTGCTGGAGCGCGCCACGCGTCCCATCCTTGACGAAAAACGCGGGCTCCTCGGCCGCGTGGAAATCTACCGCGACCTCACCGCGCAGCGCGTCTTCCAATCCAAGCTGCTGCAGACCGACAAACTCGCCGAGCTCGGCCAGATGGTTACCGGCGTCGCTCACGAACTCAGCAACCCGCTCACCAGCATTCTCGGCTACGCGCAGCGCCTGCTCTTGCGCCGCGATCCCGCCGGCGATTCCCACGAAGCCCGCCAGATCTATCAGGAAGCGGAGCGGGCCAGCGCCATCCTGCGCCAACTGCTGCTTTCCGCCAGGGAATCGCGGCCCGAGCGCCGCCGCGTGGCGCTCAATCAGGTCGTCTCCCGCACCCTCGAACTCCAGCGCTTCAGCCTCGCCGCCGACAACGTCCACGTGCAACTCGATCTCGACCCCGTGCTTCCCTTCGTACAGGGCGACGCTGGGCAGCTCCAGCAGGTGCTCGTGAACCTCATTGGAAATGCCCGCCAGGCCATCGAGGAGCAAGGCAAAGGCGGCACGGTCCTCGTCAAGACCAGAAGCGTCGCCGATCAGCGTGTGCTCCTGGAGGTCAGCGACGATGGCCCCGGAATTCCGCAGGCCATCCAAGCGCGCATCTTCGATCCATTTTTTACTACCAAGCCGGCGGGCGTCGGCACCGGCCTGGGTTTGGCGATCGTCCTCGGCATCGTGCGCGAACACGGCGGCCGATTGCATTTGACCAGCAACCTCGGCCAGGGGAGCGTCTTCTCGATCGAACTCCCGGCCTTGGCCGCCGTAGAGACTCCGTCGCCCGCAATCGGCGTCGCCTCTCCCGTTCGCCCGCGACTTGAATCCTTTCCCGCACCGCAACCGTTTGAAACCGCGAACACCGGCGCGGTCCTTGGCGCCTGGGCCGGCAACCGCGTCCTGGTGTTGGAAGACGAACCCACGGTTGCGCGGCTCATTGCCGATGTGCTCGAGGACGAAGGCCTGCGTGTCGACGTTCTCCTCGACCCCCGCGAAGCCCTCGATCGCACGGCCCGCGAAGACTACGCGCTGGCCATCTGCGATATGAAAATGCCGGAACTCGACGGTGAACACTTCTACCAGGCCCTGGCCCTTGCCCAAAATCCACTTCGCGAGCGTTTCCTGTTTGTGACCGGAGACGTTCTTGCCGCGCATACCCGCAATTTTCTGGAACGCAATCACCTGCCCCACGTAGCGAAACCTTTTCGCGTCGAGGAGCTCACGGAGAAAATCCGCAGCGTTCTCGAGGCCACCTCGCCACGCGCGCCTTCACGTGCGCCGGCGGCGACGAAAAATGCAGCGAGGAAATAGATGATCCACACTAGGGAACATACCATCTTGCTGGTCAGCGATGACGCCGAGCTCTGCGCCGCCGCCCGCCGGGAATTCGAAGCCAGGGAAGGAGGGCCGCGTGTTGCCGCGGTGCGCAATGTGGACGCCGCGCGGTGCATCGTCGAAGATGCAGCGCCCGCGGTTATCCTTCTCGAGGAAACTTCTGCTACCCCGGCGAGCGAAGGGCCGGTGGCAGAGATGCCGCGCCTGAACTCCGTGGTTTCCGCTCTAGCCGTTCACGCGCCTGTGGTGGTGATTGGCGGGCCGGATCAAGAATCGGAGCTGGCCTCGCTGGTCGCGGCCGGCGCCGCCGATTTTGTCGAGCGCGCCGACGATTGCCTCCCCCTCGCGCTGCAGATGGTCGAGCGGCGCTTGCGCCAGGCGCAGGAAGTGGCCGATGCGCGACAATTTTCCGGCTTGAATGGAGAAGCGTTCGGCGAGGTGCTTCGCCACGAGATGAACAATCCACTAACCGGAATCTTGGGCAACGCGGAGCTCTTGCTCGCTGAGGTCCGCCGCAAAAATGACGGCCGCCTCCCGCACGGCGGCCAGCAACGCCTGGAAACCATCGCCGCCCTCGCCGTGCGTCTGCGCGAAACCGTCCGCCGCCTCAGCCAGGAATGCGAAACACGCCAACACCCCGCCCAGTAGCGGCCCGGAACCTAGCTCGCGCCGCAAGTCGCGAAAAACTCCAGCACGCGCCGCCGGAATTCCGCTGGCTCATACCCAAGCGCTGCGGTGTGAAACGCTCGCGCCACCACCCACATCTGTTTCGGGCCTCGCGCTGCTGCATAGATGCGTTTCGTGTGCCGGCAGGGAAGCACGGTGTCCTGTGCTTCGCAGATCAGCAGCACCGGAAACGGACGGGCAGCCACCGCTTTCTCCGGTGAAACTTCGCTGGCCGGGAAACCCGCCATAGTCTCGCCATGGTAGAGCATCGTCCATGCGCCGGGCGCCAGCAACGTCATTCCCAGCAGAGGATAGCGTTGCAATCCGGCATAGTCGTACGACGCTTCGCGCAGGCTGGCGAAGGGCGCTTCGGCCACCACCGCTTCTATGCGCGGTTCAACCGCGGCGGATTGCAAGGCGATGCCCGCCCCCATAGACTCTCCCAGCGCAAATAGGTGCCGCGGATGCTCCATGGTTTCCAGCGCGTCCACCACAGCTTTCGAGTCATTTCGTTCCAACCAGCCGTAGGTGGCCATTGGTCCATCGCTTGCTCCGTGCGCGCGCGCGTCCATCATCACCACGCTATAGCCCGCCTGAAGCAGGAGCCGCGCCTGTCCCACCACACCCACGCGGTTGTCGGCGACGCCATGAAAAACGAGCACCCAATCGCCGTTGGGCTTCACGGAACGAACCTTCCAGCCCCGCAGGAGAACACCATCGGCGGCGCGCACGTCGAAATCCTCATGATGCGTCCCGATCTGCGAAAATGCAGAATCAGCTTCCCTAATCAAGTCGGGGGAAAGCTCCCGGCGCACCGGGTGCAGGAACGACGGGCCCGCCAGCCAGCCCATGCCCGCCGCCACCAACGGCGGTGTAAGTGCCAGGATTAGAAGGATACGCACGAAGCGTCGCATTCTGTAGAAGATACGCGATACCGCAGTCCTAAGTTCCAGCCGCTGGAGTGCGCCTTGCGCAGAAGCACACGAATTCTTAGCCTTGCTCCGTGCGCCCTTCTGGCCAATCTTTATCTTCGCCGAATCTAGGACCAGCAATTCACGACCGGAACAGCACCGACTCGCGCTGGAACGTCTTGAACGCCAGAAAAAGTGCCACACCGGCATACACGCAGGTCGAGGCAAAAATCAGGGCGATCGAGTTCCAGTGATACGTGCCGCTGATAATCTCCTTGCAGACCAGACTGGTGTTTAACACCGGGATCAACGCTAGTTTCGGTGTCAGCTCGACTCCCGGCATTATCGACGCGACAGCCGGAATCACAATCACGAAGGTCATCGGCGTCAGGTAACTTTGCGCTTCCTTGTAGCTCTTGGCGAAGAGCGCGATAGTCATCAACACCGCGGAGAAAAGAAACGCCAGTGGCAGGGCCATGACAAAAACGGAAACCACCGAAAGCAGACCGAGATTCAGCGCCAAAGTCTGACCGCCCGAGGAATTCATCAGGTTGGTGTGACCCAAAATCGCAAACGATGTCCCCATGGAGATGACGGAAAGAATAGCTGTGGCCAGCGAAGCAGAAAACACCAGCAAAAATTTCCCCAGCACCAGGTCCATGCGCGAAATAGGGCTGGAAAGAATCGTCTCCATGGTGCCGCGTTCTTTTTCTCCGGCGGTAAGATCGATCGCCGGATACATTGCGCCGGTCATGCACAAAATGATTACCGTATAACCGATGAAACTGCCGAACGTCGCGCCGCTCACCTTTTCCGGCGGCGCCACGTTTTCCTGTTTGATCGCGAACGGCGATAGCACCGACGCCGGCAAATTCTTCACCGCCAGGCGGTCCTTCACCACCGTATCGCGATAGTCCTTCAGAAATTTTTCCAGGCGATTGGCGCCGAACGACGATTTCATCTCTCCGTCATAGAAATAGATCTTCACTGTCTCGGATTGGCCGGTCTCCAGGGACTTCTCGAATCCCTTGGGAATTTCCACCGCCGCGCGAATGTCCTTGTTGGAGATTTCGTCTTTCCAGTTTGCTGCGTAAGGCACGATTTCCAGGGAGTCAAGCTTCTTGATACTGGCAATCAATTGCGGCGAGTCTTCGCCGCCCAAAATCATGATCTTTGGTGTTTCTTTTTCCGCTTTGCCCACCATTACCACCGCCAGTGCGCTGAACCCCACCATCATCAGTGGAAACAGAAAAAGCGGCACGAGCACCGTGGAAATCAGCGTGCGCCGGTCGCGCACCCATTCCGTGAATTCCTTGCGATACACAATCCCCACGGCGTTCAAGTTCATGGCACCTATGCCTCCGCCTTCGCCTGCAGGGGCCCCACAACCTTCACGAAAATCTCCTCCAGGTCCTGTTCCGCGTATCTCTCTCGCAGCTCGCCGAGAGTCCCTTCGGTCAGCAGCTTTCCATCATGAATGATCCCGATCACGTCGCACAGCTTTTCCACTTCGCTCATGATGTGCGTGGAGAAAATCACGGTCTTCCCGCGATCGCGGCACTCGCGAATGAATGTGGTGATCGTCCGCGCGGTCATGATGTCCAGGCCCAGCGTGGGTTCGTCGAAGATCATCACCGGCGGGTCATGCACCAACGTCCGCGCAATCGAAGTTTTCTGCTTCATGCCCGTGGACAGCTTGTCGCAGCGCCGGTCGCGGAAGCCGTTCATGTCCAGCCGGTTGAAAATCTCGTCGACGCGCTTCTTCAGCGTAGTTTCGTCCAGCCCGTTCAGTCGCCCGAAATATTCCACCAGCTCCTGAGCGGTCAGCCGCGGGTACAGCGCCGTGGCCGTGGACAGAAATCCCACATTGGCGCGCACTTTCTCCGGCTCCTCGACCACGTCATACCCGCACACCAGCGCTGTCCCGTCGCTAGGCTCCAGGATCGTGGCCAGGATGCGCAGCGTCGTGGTCTTCCCCGCGCCGTTCGCACCCAGCAATCCGTAGATCCGCCCTGGCTCGCACCGGAAACTCACGTCATCGACCGCGCGAATCTCTCCGCGCTTGTTGTCCTGGAAGCGTTTCGACAGGCCACGCGCCTCAATCATCAAAGACCCCTCGCGCCGGATTTTACCCGGCCGCCACTCACACCCGCGTCACAGTCTACTACGCGCCCAGCGCATCCCATCTGTCAGCTGCATTGATCGAATCCCCAATCGCCTGTGACCCAACCAGCCTGCGCACCATCAAATGTTCATGGATCCGCGACTCCTCTCGGCGTTGCCTGGCGCCGGCTTGGTGTCACCGGCATCCCCGCGCCTACCCAGCGCATCCATAAAAGGGAGTCCTTTGCGCATTGGCATCATCTCTAGTGGAAGCCCAGCCCCTGTTGTTACAATCGAGCACTCAGGTTTACTCCGGGCGGGGGCCAGCAAGCCGCACATATACAATGGGACTCACTTCGGGTGAGTGTGCCCGCAATGTCTAGTTTGAACAGACCGGCAGGGCAATCGGATTAGGAAGCAAATGGACCGCAGGCTGCGAAACCGCATCGTGATTTTTCTCGTGTTGGCCGCTGTGGTGGCTATCGTGCTGGTGCGTCTTAGCGGCCGCCAGCCCATCGCCAAAATCTCCGCGGTCACGCCCGTTCGTGAAAACCTCGTCTCCTCCATCTCCAGCAACGGAAAAGTCGAGCCTATCGCCCCCTTCGTGGTGCGCGCGCAGCTCAATACCTTCGTGGAAAAAATCAGCGTCGTGGAGGGCCAGGCCGTAAAAAAGGGCCAACTCCTGCTCGAGTTGAACGTAAAGGACGCCGCCGCCCAGCTCGCCGAGGCGCGCTCCAAGCTCCTCCGTGCCGTCGATGATCTCCGCGCCGCCAAAGCCGGCGGCCGTTCCGACGAAGCCGCTAAGACGGAAGGCCAGCTAGCCGCCGCCGTGGCGTTGCGTGATCGCCTGCAGCGCAATCATGATTCCCTCGAACGCCTCATCGCTCAGCAAGCCGCCACCAAAGACGAGCTCGCCGCCAACGATCTGGATCTCGCCAAAGCCATCGCGCAGGTCAAACAGCTCACCGCGGCCAAGCGGGAGTTCGAGCACGACGTGAACCTCAATGCCAATCGTGCCACTCTGCAGGTCGAGCAGCTGCGCAGCGAAGTCGCCGCCTTGGAAGAAAAAGTCCGCGATGGCCGTATCGTCGCTCCCGACGCCGGCACTCTTTATTCTCTGCCCGTCAAAGGGGGTGACTATGTGAAAGTCGGCGACCTGCTGGCCGAAATGGCTGACCTCCACAAGATCCGCGTGCGCGCCTTTATCGACGAACCCGAGTTGGGCGGCCTGGAACCTGGCGAGCCCGTGCGCATCACCTGGGACGCGCTCCCCAACCGCAGTTGGATGGGCAAGACCCAAGTCATTCCCAAGCAAGTGGTGGCGCGCAACGCGCGCAGCGTCGGCGAACTGCTCTGCGAGGTCAACAACGACAAATTGGAGCTGCTGCCCAACATCAACGTCAGCGTGCGCATCAATTCCCGCGAGCGCATCAACGTCCTCACCGTACCCCGCGGCGCGGTGGAGGCGCAGGGCGGGCAGAGATTCGTCTTTGTGGTCTTGCGCAACGCTCTGGGCGTGGGGAAAGCGACTCTGGAAAAGCGTGAAATTCACGTAGGCATCGCCGACGCTACCAATTACGAAGTTCTGGGCGGCTTGCAGGAAGGCGAGATGGTCGCATTGCCCGGCGATGTGGACCTCAAGGACGGCATGCCCGTAAAAATCGTGAATACCGATGCGCGTTACATTCGTGGCCGAAGTGAATCCGATTAGAATCGCGCTCCTTGCCGTGCTTCTGCTCCCGGCAGCTTTGCTGAGCCCCCGGGGGGCCGCGGACGGTGTGCGCCACGATGATAACTTCCAGGCCGCCCACGAAGCCTACGAAGCCAGCGACTACGCTAAAGCGGCGCGCCTTCTGCAACTAGCCATCGAGCAACATCCGCGCGACGCCGAAATTCATTTGCTGCTGGCCAAGACCTACTACGAATCCCAGCGTTATGACGCAGCTGTCGCCAGCGCGGAAAAAGCCGTGGCTCTCGATCCCCAAAGTTCGCTGTACCATGAATGGTTGGGCAAGGTTTACGGCGAAAAAGCCAGCCATGCTTCCATGTTCTCTGCGTTGTCACTCGCCAAAAAGGCTCGCAAGGAATTTGAGAAGGCCGTTGAATTAGACGAAAAAAACTTTTCCGCCAACCAGGCGCTCATTGAGTTTGATTGCAGCGCTCCGAGCATTGCCGGCGGTGGGGAAGACAAAGCGCGCCCGGAAATTACCAAGCTTGCGTCTCTCGATCCCGCCGAGGGCCATTACGCGGCGGGAAATTGCCGGCGTCAAAAAAAGGACTTCAGAGCCGCTGACGCCGAGTTTGCCCAAGCTCTGGAACTGCATCCCAACTCTATCGAGCTTCTCTACGACATCGGCGACTACGCCATGAAGCAGAGCAAGGCGGAGACGCTTGCGATCGTGGCCGAGCAAGGCGAAACGATTGCTCCTTCCGATCCGCGCGCGCTGTTCTATCGCGCCGTTTCGTTGATCATCAAAAATGAGCGCCTCGACGATTCCGAGCGCCTTCTGAATCAATATCTTAAACGCGCGCCCCTGCGCACCGGCTTTCCTCCTCCTTGGCGCGTTCATGAATGGATGGGCCGCCTCTACGAAAACCAGCAAAACTCGCAAGCCGCCATTCAAGAATACGAAGCGGCCCTGAAGCTGGAGCCCAAAAACAAGAATGTCCGCGAAGCTTTGAAGCGGCTGAAAAAGGGTTGAACATAGAATGCACCTGATACTCGCGCCATGATGGACCTGCGGGAGACGTTGTCCGTCGCCGTTGACGCCCTGCGCGGCAACAAGCTGCGCGCCATTCTCACCTCCCTGGGCGTGATCATCGGCAGCGCCTCCATCGTTCTGGTCGTCACCGTCGCCCTTACCGGCCGCAAGTTCGTGCTCAGCCAGATTGAAGCTACCGGCTCCAACTTGGTTTGGGTAGAGCTGATTCGAGCTGGGGCCGAAGGGAAGCCGCTGAGTTACGAGCTGACCATTGAGGACATGAACGCGGTGAAGGCCTCCATTCCCGGTGTGCAAGAAGTCGCCGGAAACCGCGAGCTGCCCATGACCATCGTCGTAGACGGCGTCGAGCGCCCCGTGACCCTCATCGGAGTAACCGAAGGGTTTCAAGCTATCCGGCGTCTGGTCATCATCCGCGGAAGATATTTCGATTCCGCCGACATGGAGACGCGTAGCAAAGTTTGCCTGATAACCAAGGAGCTTTCCGATCGCGTGTTCGGCCTGGAAAATCCTGTCGGCGGAACGATCCGCATGGGCGAGCTCACCTTCACCGTTATTGGTGTCTTTCGCGAGCGCGTGACCACGTTCGGCTTGTCGGATATCCAGCGCGAAACTGTAATCATTCCCTTTCCGCTAATGAAGTATTACACCGGTGTTGACGTCCTGCGCTCTCTCAGCGTGCAAGCCGCGCATCCGGACGACGTGCCCGGCGTGCAGCGTCAGATGGAACAGCTGTTGCGCAGTCGTCACCCGGCCGAGGCGGAATATGACGTCCAGACGCTCACCGCCATCTTGAGTGCCGCGAAAAACATTTCGCTCGCGCTGACCATCGTGCTGCTGGTCGTGGCCTTCATCGCGCTGCTCATCAGCGGCATCGGCATCATGAACATCATGTTGGTCACCGTCACCGAGCGCACTCGCGAGATCGGCATTCGCAAGGCCATTGGCGCGGCACACCGCGAAATCCTCTATCAATTCTTGATCGAAGCCTTTTTAATCAGCGGAGGCGGTGCTGTCGTCGGCATCCTGATCGGCCTCGCCATTCCCGTTTTGGTTCAGCCGCTGCTTCCCGGGAACCTTCGCGTCCCCATCTCTCCTCTCAGCGTGCTGATTGCCTTCGGAGTTTCCTGTTCCACCGGACTTTTTTTTGGCTACCTGCCGGCCAACAATGCCGCGCGCTTGCAGCCCATTGAATCTCTGCGTTACGAATAATTTGGAGTGCGGCGGTCTTGCTTATCCTGAGTCTCGAAGGGCCGCTGCTTTCGAGGCCATAGCACAAAGAGGATGCGCGCATGAAAAGAAGAACCTTCACCTGCTCGAAACCCAGCTCTGCCCTCAGCGTCGTTTGCGTCGCGCTGCTGTCTTTCGCCTCCTTCACGGCGCGGGCGCAGGAAGCGCAGCCTATTCCAACCAGCACCTCCGCCATTTCCCTCACCCTGAAGCGTGCCATCGAATTGGCCCTCCAGAACAGCCAGGACATTCAAATCGCGAAGCTCCACGCCAGCCTCGCGAACCGCTCCGCCTTGATCACGAAAGCGCAGTTCATGCCCAACGTCTACGCCGGTTCCGGCGCGGGCTACACCTTCGGAATACCCGAAACTCCCGGCGGACGCGCCCCCGCGCTGTTCAATGTCACCTACACCGAAGAGGTCTTAAACGAGCCGCTGCGCGGACTAGGCAAGGAACAGCAAGAGCAAGCCAAATCGCAAAAAATTCTTTTGGAGGACGCCAGAAACAGCGTCATCGTGCGCACCGCTTCCACCTATCTCGAGCTTGTCATGGTGCGCCATTCGCTCGAGTTGCTGCGCAAGGAGCAGGACAGCGCGGATAAAATCCTGGCCGTTACGCAGCAGCGCGAAAAGGAGAGTTTCGAGCTGCCCGTCGCTGTGACCAAGGACCAGCTCACCAAAGCGCGCGTTGTGCAGCGCGTTTTGCAGCTCGAAGGCCGCCAGGACGAACTGGAAGTTGTGCTCCGCGGCCAGACCGGGCTAGCCGAAAATACTCAGATCGAAATCACGCCCGAGGATCTTCCCGGCATAGCCGAGCAAGAAGGAGCAAATTTGGTGGCCATGGCGCTGCAGGATAATGTCGCGCTGCGTGTTGCCCAATCCGATGTGCGCGCCAAGGAATTTCGTCTGATCGGCGAAAAACGCGGATATTACCCGACCCTGCAGCTCGTAGCGGTTTATAGCCGGCTGGCCAACTTCAACAACTATCTGGATTTCTTCAAGAAATTCCAACCCAATAACTTCAATTCCGGTGTGCAGATTCAAGTGCCGATTTTCAGCGCGCAAACTAGGGCTAATATCGCGCTCGCCCAGGTGAATCTGGACGTAGCCAAGGCGGAGCTGGCGAACAAGAAGACTGAAGTCAGCGCTGCCGTGCGCGTGAAGACGAGGCGTTTGCGCGAGCGCGACGCCGCAAAGGAGGTGGCCCGCCTGGAGCTGCAGCTCGCGCAGCAAAACCTCACCGTACTGCAATCGCAATACGCCGAAGGCCGTATCAACTTGCGTGAAGTCGAAAAAGCGCGCCTTGAGGAGAACGACAAATGGATGGCCTATCTCGACTCCAATTTCCTGCGCCAGCAGGCGCAGCTCGATTTGCTGCAAACTGCCGGGCAGCTTGATAAAGTCTGGCAGTAAGAATCGTGATCCGCGGCTTGCACCTGTGGCCGACGATCTCCTCGCCAAAATTGGATCGGATTGGTGATCTTTGCAGCTTGAACAAAAAAGCCTGAATGCACTTCTGGAAGCCGTCAAGAAATTAGACAATGGCTTCGCTGGCCTTCCCGAGTTCTCTCCGACCGCTTACGATGAAAGCCGTCTGCTCGACGTCCTCAATGCCACCGCCGAACGCCTGCACGACAACTATCCCTATTTTCACCCTCTCTATGCCGGGCAGATGCTGAAGCCGCCGCATCCCGTGGCGCGACTCGCCTATACGCTGGCCATGTGGATTAATCCCAACAATCACGCGCTCGACGGCGGCCGCGCCACTTCTGCGATGGAAAAAGAGGCTGTCGCGGAAATCGCCTCGATGTTTGGCTGGAAAACTTTTCTCGGGCATCTGTGCGGCGGCGGCACGATGGCCAACCTCGAAGCCCTCTGGGTCGCGGGGCAGCTGCGACTCGGCAAGAAGATTTTGGCCAGCGCACAAGCGCATTACACGCACCATCGCATCAGCAACGTGCTGCAGCTCGAGTTTGAATCTGTGCCGGCGGATTCAGAAGCGCGCATGGACATGGACGCGCTGCGAAAACGCGTGGAACGCGGCGACATTGGGACGGTGGTTGCAACCCTCGGCACGACAGCGACTGGTTCAGTCGATCCGCTGCCCGAGATCCTGGCGCTGCGCGAGAAGCACGGGTTTCGCATTCACGCCGATGCTGCGTACGGCGGATATTTCGGCCTGGTCGATAATCTTGCGGGGCACGCTCAATCCGCATTCGCCCGCATCGCCGAAGTCGATTCCATCGTCATTGATCCCCACAAGCACGGCTTGCAACCGTACGGTTGTGGCTGCGTGCTGTTTCGCGATCCGAACGTCGGCAGTTTGTACCAGCACGATTCGCCGTATACCTACTTCAGTTCGGCCGAATTGCATCTGGGCGAAATCAGCCTGGAATGCTCGCGACCAGGCGCCTCCGCGGCCGCGCTGTGGGCTACGCAGAAATTGTTGCCGCTCGTGAAACGCGGCGAATTTGCACAGCGCCTGGAGCGCAGCAGGTCCGCGGCGCTTGCCTGGCACGAAAAAGTCCAAGAAGACGGCCGCTTTGTTGCGGCATTTGCGCCGGAGTTGGACATCGTGGCCTTCGCTCCTCGCGCCAACAGCGTGAGCGAAATGTCGGCTAAGTCGCGAGCCATCTTCGCCTCCGCCGCCCAGCGCGGCCTGCACCTCGCCGTCGCTGAGCTCCCCGTCAGCTTCTTCAGTTCGTTGGAGCCTGGTGTTCGCTGCGACCGCGAAACCTTAACCTGCCTTCGCTCCGTCCTCATGAAGCCCGAGCATCTCGACTGGATTGATCGCATCTGGCAAATCCTCGCCAGCGCCGCCGAAGCGTCGCAAACCCCAAAATGCGCCTCCCGCTCTAACACCCAGCCTTAAAAACTTTGAGGGCTCAATAATTGTAGGCAAACCACGTCACGCTCGCCGCCACGCTGCCATTAGGTCCGAAAAAAACAACGGCAAACGCGAAATCCGCCCAAACTGGCATCCCCGTTTAATGCTGTATATCGCCATTCAATGCAGGGGAACACCGTTTAGAGATAAGGTTTGGAGCCATAAAGCCAACTCCGGTAGACTAGAAGCTGATCTTTGGGGGGCTCCGCGCAGGCAAATCCGTCTTTGGGCACGCCTGCGGCCCGAGGGGCGGCACGATCTTACGAGAAGCAACTGAGGGTGAAGAATGTCGGATGTGATGAGGACGTTGCTGTTGAATCCGCCGAGCTTTGAGAATTTCGACGGCGGAGCGAGTTCGCGGTGGCCCGCGACCCGCGAGATTGAATCCTACTGGTATCCCGTCTGGTTGACCTACCCGGCTGGCATGATTCCGGGCAGCCGCCTGCTGGACGCTTCGCCGGCCAAGATCAATTGGCAGCAGACGGTGGAGATTTGCAAGAACTATGAATTTTTGGTCCTGTTCACCTCGACGGTCGGATTCGAGAGCGACGTCAAGCTCATCCGCAAGATCAAGGAAGCCAATCCAAGCATGAAGATTGCCTTCGTTGGTCCGCACGGACACATCAAGCCGGACGAGACTTTGAACGCCAGCCAGGACATCGACTTCGTGACACGCGGCGAGTTCGATCATTCCGTGGTGGAGTACGCGCACGGCAAGCCGCTCAGCGAGATTCTGAGCGTCAGCTATCGCAAGGACGGCAAGATCGTGCACAACGCGGAGCGCCCGCAACTGCACACCGAGGAACTGGACGCGCTGCCGTTCGCAACCGACATTTACAAGCGCGACCTGAAGATCGAAAACTACAACGTGCCGTTCCTGCTGCACCCGTTCGTCTCGTTCTATACGACCCGCGGCTGCCCGGCGCTGTGCACCTTCTGCATGTGGCCGCAGACCATTTCGGGGCATGCTTGGCGCACGCGTTCCACGGAAAACGTAGCTCGCGAAGTGAAGCAAGCCATCGAATATTTTCCGCAGATGAAGGAGATTTTCTTCGACGACGATACCTTCAACATCCGCAAGGATCGCGTGCTTGATCTGTGTGGCAAGTTCAAGCCGCTGAAGTTCCGCTGGTCGTCAACAGCGCGCGTGCACAGCGATTATGAAACGCTGAAAGGCATGGCGGACGCGGGCGCGCGGCTCTTTATCGTGGGTTTTGAGTCCGGCGACCCGCAAATCTTGAAGAACATCAAGAAAGGCGCGACGGTGGAGATGGCGCGCACCTTCATGAAGAATTGCCGCAAGGTCGGCATTCGCGTGCACGGCGACTTCATCATCGGTTTGCCGGGGGAGTCGCGCGAGACGATTCAGAAGACCATCGACTTCGCCAAAGAACTCGACTGCGAGACAATTCAGGTTTCGCTGGCGCACGCTATGCCGGGCACGGAGTTGCATGAATCAATGGCCAAGCAGGGTTTCCTGAAAGTAGAAGCGCTGGCGGATTCCGGCGGGCACCAGTTGCCGCACATCGAATATCCGCATTTGTCCAAGCCGGAAATGATGGGCGGCGTGAACCGCTTCTACGACGAATATTATTTCCGCCCCAAGGTCGTCTGGCGCATCGTGCGCGAAGCGCTTTGGGACAGCAACGAGCGCAAGCGGCTGTACCACGAAGCGGTCGATTTCCTGAAGCTCCGCTCGGAGCGCTGGAAGTGGGTGCGCGAAGGTGGCGACATCGATAAGCCGATGATTGCCGTACCGGCGCCGCCGTCCGCTTCCGGAAACGATTAGCTTTCACAACATGGGACACGAGTTGCGGATCCGGATCAAGACTCTCGTCATGATCCTGGCGATGGTGGTGTGCGCCAATGTCGGCGATCTGATGCTAAAGCGCGGCATGACGCAAATCGGCGCGGTAGAGATTTCTGTCGCAGGATTGCGCCACGCTTTTCTTTCCACCATCTCGAACGGAACCATCTGGATTGGGATCGTGTTCCTGGTTGGATTCATGGCCAGCTACATGACCGTGCTCAGCTGGGCGGATTACAGTTACGTGATGCCAGCGGGCGCTTTTGGGTATGCGCTGCTGACGTTGCTGGCGGTGGTGTTTTTGCATGAGAATGTTTCGCCGCGGCGCTGGGTCGGCGTCGTGCTGATTTGCGTTGGCGTTTTGCTGGTGGGGCAGACGCGGCCGCGCACCACGGAAGTTGCGGTGCGAGAGGTGGCGGCATGATACGCGTGGCGCTGCTGCTCGCGGTGCTGATACTGGGGAGCACCGGCGGAGAAATTGCAATTACGCACGGAATGAAAGCCACCGGGGAGCCCACGCGCTTGCGTCCACGAGAACTCCTGGCCTTCCTTGGGCGCGCTCTACAGAACGGATGGTTCTGGGCGGGCGTGCCGCTGATGGCTCTGTCGTTTTATTCCTTGCTGGTGCTGCTTTCCTGGCAACCGATCAGTTTTGTGATTCCGGCCTCGGCGCTTAGCTATGTGGTGGGCACGCTGGGCGCAAAATATATTTTGCGTGAAGATGTGAGCCCTGCGCGGTGGATTGGCGTCGTGCTGGTGTGCGCGGGAGTTGCGCTTGTCGCGGCAGGTTGAGTACGATTCTTCAGAAGCGGCCAGCGCCTCGAAGGAAAGAGGCTCGGTCAATTCTGAATGGAGTCGTCCCGCCGCAGTTGTTCTGCTGATTTTCCTTTCTGCTGCGATCTATCTCGGAAATGCGGGTTTTCCCGCGCTGCTTGACGATGCGGACGCTTCGCATGCGATGGTGTCGCGCGAAATGCTGCAGCGCCACGACGGCGTGACCCTGTACATGAACGGCATTCGCTATTTGATGAAGGCGCCGCTGCATTATTGGGCGGTGGCATTGAGCTACGCGGCGCTGGGCCAGAATGAATTTTCCACGCGCCTGCCGGTGGCGCTGGCGATGATCGGATTGGTGCTGCTGGTGAACGAATTCTTTTTTTGTTTTTTTTGGGCTCGCTCAGTTTTGTACAGATTGTTTGTCGTCGGCACCGGCGCGGGATTTTTTCTGTTTACGCGCATCATGATTCCGGAGGCGATTTATGCGCTGGAATTCACCGCGATTTTCTATTTTTTTTTGCGTGGGTGGACTGGATCGCTGAACCCCCGCGCCGCGTATTGGGGCGCCGCAGCCCTGACGGGGCTGGCCATGCTGACGCGCGGGCTGGTCGGCGTAATTTTTCCTGCGGCCATCCTGTTTTTGTTCCTCGTTGCGACGCGATCGTGGAATCGATGGCGCGAGCTGCAACTGTTTTCGAGCGCGGCGATCTTCCTGGTGGTGGCGGCGCCATGGCACTTTCTTGCGAGCTTGCGGGCCAACTCCTTTTTCTGGTCCTACTTCATCAACGAGCATATAAAGCGAGCGATTGGCACCCGGTATCCACCCGATTATGAAGCGGTGCCGCTCTGGTTATGGCTCGGCGCACACCTGGTGTGGTTGTTTCCGTGGAGCATTTTTGTTCCAGCCGCTCTGAAGTGCATTCCGCGGCCGCGAACCTGGAAGAGTTTACCGCCGGAAGGGCAAGCACGATTGCTGCTGGTTTTGTGGGCCGGATTTATTTTGCTATTTTTCTCGCTGACGTTTGGCTCGCGGATGGAGTATTACAGTTTCGGAGCGTGGCCGGCCATCGCCACGTTGCTGGGGATCGGCTTGGCGAAAGCGGAAGAGCAGGGCAAGCGTTGGCTCGTCCGCATGCAAGCGGCGCTGGCGGCGGTGGGTGCGATGCTGGCGGCAGTGCTGATCGCCATGTTGTGGATTTCCGCAAAGGTGCAGGTGAACGGCGATATTTCCTCGCTTTTGAAAGAGCACGAAAATGATTTTTATCGCGTATCGATGGCGCACATACTGGATTTGACACCGCAGGCTTTCGCCTTGCTTCGCTTGCCTGCGTCGCTTGCGGCCGCCGCATTTCTTTTGGGGCTGGCTGCGGCATGGTGGCTGCGCCGCAAACGGAGGGAGCAAGCCGCGGCAGTCTGCCTGGCTATTACGATGGCCGTGTTCTTTTTCGCGGCCAATGTAGCGCTGGGTGTTTTCGGACCGTATCTGTCCTCGAGGCCGTTGATGAGCAAGGTCTTGCCGCAAATCACATCCGCGGACACGCTGGCGCTTTACGGCGAGTTTGATGCGTTGTCCGGTGTGGCGTTTTACAGCGATCGGCAATTGCTCTTGTGGAATGGGCGCTATAACAATTTGGCGCCAGGATCGTATTATGCAGATGCACCGCATATTTTCCTGACCGATCCGGAATTTCTGGCCTTGTGGCAAGGACGGAAGCGCGTGTTTCTGTTTGTGCCGCCGGAACATCGCGCCGCGGCGGCGCAGCGGCTTCCGACCGCCGGAACATTTCTGCTGGCCGAAAGCGGAGGCAAAGCGGTGTACGCTAATCGTCCGGCCTCTTCCGTGGCCGCTTCGCAATAGGTGTCATGATCGAAACGACACTCTCGATGCTGCGCTTGGCCGTGCTAGTACTTGCCGCCGGCCCGCTGGTGTATTACCTGCTGTCGCTGTACTGCACAGTTGAATATTTTCTGGCTCTCCGCAGATCGCCTCCTCGTGATGATTCGTTTGCGCCGCCGGTCAGCATACTGAAGCCGGTGCGCGGCGTGGACCATGACGCGTATGAGAACTTCGCGAGCTTTTGCCGGCTGGACTATCCGGAATACGAACTGGTTTTTGCGATGGCCGACCCGCACGATCCGGTGATTCCGGTGATCGAGAAGTTGCAGAGAGATTTCCCCGGCCGGGCGATTCGATTCGTGACCGACGTGCCGCAGGTGGGCGAAAACGATAAAGTGAACAGCTTGTGCCGGCTGGTTGCGGAAGCGCGCCACGATTTGCTGGTGATGTCGGACAGCGACGTTCGCGTGGAGCGCGATTACTTGCGCGAAGTGGTGGCTCCCTTTGCCGACGCGGGCGTGGGCGCGGTCACGTCGTTTTATCGCTGCGCGGGCGGAGGCACGATGGCCGCCGATTTGGACATGCTCGGGATGTGCATGGACTCGGTGCCCAGCGCCCTGGTGGCGCGGAAACTGGAAGGCAAGGTGCAATTTGCGTATGGCTGGACCATGGCGACGACCAAGGAACGGCTGGCGGAAATCGGCGGCTGGGAAGCGATGGCCAATCATCACTCCGACGATTTCGAGTTGGGAAACCGAATCGCCGGCAAAGGACATCGCGTGGAACTGATGCGCGAGCCGGTGTGGATGGTTTTTCCGCGGCAAACCCTCAGGGGATTTTTGCGACACGAGCTGCGCTGGGCCATTGGGCTTCGCAACGTGCGGCCGGCGGGCTACGCGGGAATGATTTTCGCGCACGGTTTGCCGTGGGCGATCTTGGCAGCGTCCGTGGCTGCTGCTTCAGGCCGGACAGGCATGGCTGTGGTTTGCATTGCGGCGTATCTGATCTTGCGCATTGGCCTGGCGTATGCGGCAGGGGTATGGGGATTGCGCGATCGCAAGATTGCTTCGAAGCTGTGGCTTGCACCGGCGCATGATGCGGTCATCGCGGCGGTATGGGTCGCCGCGTTTTTTACGGACAGAATTCTTTGGCGCGGCCTGGAATTTCGCGTGAGGAACCGGCTGTTGGAGCCCGCCGGGGATGCGCTGACCGCGAGAGTAGCCGGGCAGCAGACTAACCCGCGGGGTATCAAGTGAGCCGAGCCGCTTTCGCGGCGCTTGTTTTTGCGTTGCCGGGCTGGCGTTCTTTCGTGCTGGTCTTCGCGGCTACGCCACTCGCTTATTACATTATGGCGACACTTGCCGCGTTGCGATTTTATCTTCGCGAGCGAAGTCGGGAAATTGCCTCATATGCTCCCGCGGTTAGCTTGCTCAAGCCCGTGCGCGGCGTGGATCTTGGCTCGTATGAAAATTTCGCAAGCTTTTGCACGCAGGAGTATCCGGAGTACGAAATCCTTTTCGGCGTGGCCGACCTTGCAGATCCCGCGGTGCCATTGATTCATCGGCTCATTGCCGAGTTTCCGCAGCGGAGGACTCGTTTGCTGGCGGGTTCGGAAGAGCTGGGAACAAATCGCAAAGTGAACAAGCTGGCGCGCCTGGCGCGTGAAGCACAGCACGACGTTCTTGCGCTCACCGACGGCGACGTGCGCGTCGGCCCGGCGTATTTGCGCGAAGTGGTTGCGCCCTTCGCGGACAAAAAAGTTGGCGCGGTGACTTCGTTTTACCGGGGCATTGCGGAGAAAAATCTCGGCGCAGAACTGGAGGCGGTTGGCGCGGCGAGCGATTTCTTTGCCGGCGTTCTGATGGCCAATTGGATGGAGGGAATCACGTTTGGGCTGGGCGCTTCGATTGTCTCGACCAAGGAATGGGTCGCTGGAATCGGAGGCTTCGCGGCGATCGCGGACATGCACTCCGACGATTACGAGCTTGGCCATCGCATCGCCAAGGCGGGCGGTAAAGTGTTGCTTTCGCGGGAAGCGGTGTGGACGATGTATCCCGCGCAAACCGCGCGCGGCTTCTGGCAGCACCAAGTGCGTTGGGCGCGCACCGTGCGGCTGTGCAGGCCGCTGTCTTTTGCGGGACTGATTTTCACGCACGGGCTGCCGTGGGCAGTGCTCGCCGCGCTGATCGCGCCAGCCCCATGGATTGCCGCTGCATACCTGCTGGCCTATCTCGTGTTGCGCTTGACCATGGCATGGACGGTCGGCGTTTGGGGCGTGCGAGACGACGTGTTGCGGCGCAAGCTTTGGCTGGTGCCGTTGCGGGATGCCATTTACTTCGTGGTGTGGCTGGCGAGCTTCGGGTCCAATCGCATCCATTGGGGTGGAGAAGAATTCCGGATGGAGAAAGGGCACCTTGTGCCGGCAGGTTCCGTGCAAGCGCCTGTGACGGGAACGACTACCAACCCGCCTCGCTAGGAGGCAGGTTTTTCGACTTGCGCGCAACCGCCGCGGTCTTGCGGCCCTCCCATTCGCGATAATAAGCGGCGCGCCGCCAAGTCAATAGCGGGACTGCTCTATTATTTCCGATTTTTGGCGGAGGCAGATAGTAATGTAAATCAGGGCGAGCAGAAACAGACGTAACAGACAGGACAACTAAGCAGGAGCTCCCTTCCACGCCCAGCGTAGACTGAGCGTACATTCGGATAGACATCGAACCGAATTAATATGACCATCTCTTCGGCGCCTGCTGAAGTGGGGGCGGCCACGCCAGCGCAGGCCGCGGCGCCGAACTCCACTGGTGCGCACGCGATTCTTTTGTCGGTTACAGTTTTTCTTAGCGCCTTTCTGCTCTTCATTGTCGAGCCACTCTTCGCGAAGCTGATTCTGCCCTGGTTCGGAGGCTCGGCGGCCGTCTGGTCAACGTGTCTGGTTTTTTTTCAATGCGCGCTGCTGCTTGGCTATCTTTATGCCGACATTACCTCTCGACGCTTGCCTCCGATTCAGCAATCGATTTTACACATCGCGCTGTTGCTGACGAGCCTGCTCTTTCTGCCGATCGCGCCTGATTCGTCGTGGCGCCCGCGAGAAGGAAGCGAGCCCGCCTGGCGTATCCTCGGTCTCCTGACGGCCTCCATTGGTTTGCCCTTTGTTCTGCTCAGCGCCACCAGCCCGCTAATGCAGATGTGGTACGCCCGCCGCAACTCCACCGCTGAGCCCTATCATCTCTTTGCGTTGTCCAATTTTGCATCAATGCTCGGGTTGCTGAGTTTCCCCCTCTTGATCGAGCCGCACATTGCTTCGCACAAACAAGCGGTACTGTGGTCCGTGCTCTTCGTCATTTTCGTGGTTTTGTGCTCGATGGCCGCGTGGAACGCACGCCGCAGCGTCATGGTGGAACTCGCATCACGGAGCGAGCCAACTGGGCCTGCCGCGCCACCAAGCGCCCGCGAAAAACTCCTGTGGCTGGGCCTTTCTGCCTGCGGTTCCATGCTGCTTCTTTCGATCACCAATCATTTGCTCGAAAATATAGCGCCCGTGCCGCTTTTGTGGGTGCTTCCGCTCGCGCTGTATCTGCTGACCTTCACACTCGCGTTCAGCCGCCGCAGACTGTACTCGCGCGGGCCGCTGGTGCGCCTGCTCGCCGTCGCGCTGGGCGCTATCGGCTTTGCTGTGTGTGAGCCTTGGTTCGCGACCTCGATGCAACTCGGTGTGCCGTTTTTCTGTATCGGATTGTTCGTCTGCTGTCTGTTCTGCCACGGAGAACTGGCTCTGCACAGGCCCGCTGCTCGCTATGTCACTCTGTTTTACCTGATGATTTCATTGGGCGGTGCGCTCGGCGCCATCTTTGTGGGCTTGGTCGCGCCGCGTCTCTTCACCTCTATCTATGAGTTTCCGCTCACTCTGGTTTTCATCGCGGTGCTCGCGATGGCGGCGCTATGGCGCGAGGGTTGGCTGCCGCGCATCTTTTGGGCCGTTGCAGCGGCCGCCTTGATGGTGGTCCTCGTCCGCAACATGCTTTCCTATCAGGAAGACACCATCCTGAGAGTGCGCAACTTCTACGCTCCGCTAAGCGTCAAGCAACTCAAAAATTCGCTCGAGGAGCCGTACCGTGCCCTTTATCACGGGAGGATTGAGCACGGCGCGCAGTTCGTCAATCCGCCGTCGAGTCTCTTGGCCACTACGTACTACGCACTTGATTCGGGCGTGGGGCTGGCACTCACGCATTGCTGTCCCAACGCAAAGCGCGTAGGCGCCATTGGCTTGGGCGCGGGCACGCTGGCGGCGTACGGCAAAACCAGCGACTACTTCCGGTTCTACGAAATCAATCCGCAAGTTGTCGCCATCGCTGAGAGTTCCTTCAGCTACCTACGCGATTCTCCTGCGCGAATCGACGTAGTCCTCGGAGACGCACGACTTTCGCTGCAAAACGAAGCGCCACAGCAGTTTGATGTGCTGGCGGTCGACGCGTTTTCCGGTGACGCTATTCCTGTCCATCTGCTGACCAAGGAAGCCATGGAAATTTATCTGCGACACCTCAAGCCCGAGGGCGTCCTGGCGTTTCACACTTCCAGCGAGTATCTGTACCTTTCGCCGGTCGTCCAGTTGCTCGCCGATGATGCGGGTTATTCCACACGGTGGATCACCGGCAGCTACAATCAAGTGAAGCTTGTCGCCACCTCCAATTGGGTGCTGGTCACGCGGAACGGCCGTTTCTTGAATGATGTCGATTCTTTGTCTTACCATAGACCTATCCTCGTACCTCCCCATCTGCGTCTATGGACCGACGATTACAACAACCTTTTTCAGATCCTGCGTCCTGTGAGCGCAGTCGAACCGGTTATGCGCTAGGATTTTCTGGTTATCTACCTCCCAGGTCGGTTGACGCACCCGCCAATCCCTATTAAATTAGAAGAGTCGAATCGCGGCTGTCCCGATCACCGGGAAGGTGCTGCGGTTCCTTTTTGTTCCTCCCTGCTGGGAGGTCGTCCAATTGGTAGGACTCCAGACTCTGGATCTGGCTATCCTGGTTCGAGTCCAGGCCTCCCAGCCAATTATCTCGTTGAATCGGCGTAGTTTGACTGTGCAAACCCCCTTCATATTTGGGCTACGATTTGGGCTACGCCTATGATTTGACCGATAGCGCAGGCTTGGTGTTCGGTATCTGCGGCCAGCAGTGCGAAGGGACCCATCGACGAAAGGGGACCAGCGGTTTGCTTTCCGTCCCCCTCGCAATGGCATGGGTTTAGTTCTTGACGGTCATTGCGTCCGAGTTGACGGCCTTCTTGCCCGTAACGCCTTCAAGTCCGGCGAGGACTCCACGATAGTCATTCTTGTCGCATTGCATCGCAAAGCCACCTTTTGCATCACCAGCGGCCCACGTCAAGCCGACATAGTGCTTCTTTGACTTGGTTAGCGCCATCAACGCGCCGACCCCCAAGGAGACAACTGCGAGGCCGATTGCTGCGCCAATACGCCGATGAACGTCTTGGCCGTAGCTAATCTCTTGGACAGTGGAAGGCACAAGGGTCGTGACAAGTGTTTGGCCGTCCATGATACGGATTTGGCTCGCTTCAATGTACATCCTTAGTTTCTTTCCGGCCTTCAAGCCGGGCAGCGATCCGCCGTCATACATGACGTTGTAGCCGCCATCGTCTTTTGCAATGACTGATGAAACCTGAATAATTGCGAAGCACAACAGTAGGGCTAGGATTTTCGTCCGCATGTTTTCCTCTTTCGGTTAGCGATAGCGTCGGGGGGGCCTACGTTGATTGTCCCGTTAGATAGCGAGAGGATTAGCGGGATTATCGGATGCGTCGCGTATTGGTGCCCGGTCGGAAGTACAGGTAAGGTAGTACGTGCGTTCGTCGGGGAAGCGTTGCAAGAGCAATAATGGGCTTTTCCCGAAGCGATAATGACTTGAGAGCAGTCATTCTTCACACGGGTCAGGTTAAATTGCACGTAGGCCTTCAAGACTGGATAGACCTCTCCAAAATCCGCCTAAAGCAGTAAAATCAATGACTTAGTACCCTCTTCATAAATACGATGACGTATTAAGTGGCTTTGGACTACCAAATTCTGGTAGGCTCGGCATTCAGGAGATTGCTTCTTATGCCGAGGAAAAGCCCATTCTCGATAGTTCTCTCCAAGGAAGAACGCACCATGCTGGA
>CATPAM010000570.1 GCA_955651735.1 Candidatus Acidiferrales bacterium
CTCGATGCGTATCGGCTCGGGTCGCACGGAATCCAGGGACGAATCAGGCGGCGGCTTCGGCGCGGCTGAAGAAGCGTTCGAGTCGGCGCAAGCCTTCCTCGATGCGCTCGATGGAAGTCGCATACGACAATCGTAAATATCCGGGAGCGCCAAAGGCATCGCCGGGCACCAGCGCGACGCGCGCTTTGTCGAGCAACAACTTGGCGAGTTCGGTGGTGTTCTTGGCAAGCGCGCTGCCGGCCGTGCCATTCGCAAGATGCGCCGCAACGTTCGGAAACGCGTAGAACGCTCCGCCTGGGTCCTCGCAAGTCACGCCGGGAATGGCCCGCAAGCCGTCAACGATGCGACGGCGCCGCCTGGCGTATTCAGCAAGCATCACGGGAACGGAATCCATCGAGCCGCGCATGGCTTCGAGCGCCGCGTACTGCGCGATGGAAGTGGGATTCGACGTGGATTGGCTCTGCAGCTTGACCGTAGCTTGCACCAACGCTTCCGGCGCGAGCGTGTAGCCGATGCGCCAGCCGGTCATGGCAAAGGTCTTCGACATCGAGCCGATGATGACTACGTGTTCTTTCGAGTCCGCGACGCTGGCAATGGAATACGGCTTGTGCGGATGGTACGTAAAGTGCGAATAGCACTCGTCGCTCATCAGCCAGACTTTATGTTTCTTGCAGACGGCGAGAATTCGCTCGTACTCATCAGGAGGGACCACACCACCCGTGGGATTGTTCGGCGAGCTCAAAATCACCATGCGCGTCTTGGGGCCGATGGCTTTCTCGATCACGTTCGCCTTCACGCTGAAGCCGTCTTCCGGCCGCGTCTCCACGTGAATCGGCGTGCCGCCCGCGTATTTCACGATGTCCGGATAGCTCACCCAATAGGGAGCGGGGATAATGACTTGATCGCCCTGCTGCACCAACACGCTGACCGCGTTGAAGATGGAATGCTTGCCACCGACGTTGACGACGCACTCCTTCGGTTCGTAATTCGATTTCAATTCGCGCTTGTGCCAGGCGCAGATGGCTTCGCGCAGCGGCATGATGCCCCCGGTGGCGGTGTACTTCGTGAAGTTCTGCTCGATCGCGCGAATGGCGGCCTTCTTGATGTGCTCCGGCGTAGGAAAGTCCGGCTCGCCGGGACCGAAGTCGGCGATATCCACCCCTTTCGCTTTCAGCTTTTCGGCTTCCGCGATGACCGCCGCGGTCGGCGAGATTTGGATGCGATTGATGCGTTCAGTCAGTTGCACGCGCTCTCCTCTTGTTGTTGGCGCCAGCAACTCGCTGGCGTGCGTCGCCTAAATTCTTCACGAAACTTTTGCTCGCAGCCGTTCCTCCACCACCGGAGGCACCAATCCCTGCAGCGGACCGCCGAGCTGGGCGATCTCTCGCACCAGCTTCGAGCTCAAATAGCTGTACGTTGCGCCGGGCAGCATGAATACGGTTTCCAGGCGTGGCTCGAGCTTGCGATTCATCAGCGCCATTTGCAATTCGTACTCGTAATCGGAGATGGCGCGAATGCCGCGCAGGATCACTCCGGCGTGGCGCTTGCGCGCATAATCAACCAGCAAACCGTCGAAGACTTCGACCTCGACGCCGGACCATTGCCGGGTGACTTCGCGCAACATCTCCACACGCTCAGCCACCGAAAATAGCGGCGCTTTTTCCGCGTTGCGCAATACCGCCACAATCAGCGAATCGAACATCTTTTCGCCGCGCTCGATCAGGTCGAGGTGGCCGTTGGTCACCGGATCAAACGAACCCGGATAGATAGCTATGGAGGTTTTCATGCGAGCCGCACGGTGTTTGTATTCTAACCCAGGCTTTCCAAGCCGCAGGAGGCAAACTTTTTTTGACCTTATTCTCGATCACTTTGGCTCTTACGCTGACCGGGCTAAAGCTTCTCCTCGACAACCTCGGCTTGGGGCCAGGCTCCGCGAAACTGTTTTGCGTTGTCCTTGGGTTATGCCAGTATGCGGGACTGCGCCGCCGGAGCGAAGTCTTAGGAGGTCGGCTGGAAATGGGCATTGGTCACTGGATACAGGGGGTGCGTGTCGTTGGGTTTGCAATGCTGTTGTGCGCTGCCGGAGCGAGTGCGCAAGAGCAGCCCAGGCTAAATCTGATGCCCTATCCGGCCAACCTGCAAACCGGCAACGGCAGCTTGCGCATTGACTCCTCCTTTTCTGTCGCGCTGACCGGGCACACAGAGGCACGACTGGATCGTGCGGTGCAACGCTTTCTCCGGCAGCTCTCGCGGCAAACGGCGCTCCCGATTCCGGTGAACTCCTCCACTAAGGCGTCGACCAAGCCGACGCTGACTCTGCACACAAACCACGCCAGCAAAGAGGTCCAGGAGCTCGGCGAAGACGAGTCCTACGCGCTCTCGATTACCGCCGATGGCGCGCAGATCGATGCGCCAACGCCGCTGGGCGCCATGCATGGGTTGCAGACGTTTTTGCAATTAGTGGAAGTCTCGCCGGACGGCTTCACCGCTCCGGGGCTCATCATTCAAGACAAGCCGCGCTTTCCTTGGCGCGGGCTGATGATTGACGTCGGCCGCCATTTTATCCCGCTCGATGTGCTCAGGCGCAATCTGGATGGGCTGGAAGCGGTGAAGATGAACGTCTTCCACTGGCACCTTTCGGAGGACCAAGGATTCCGCGTCGAGAGCAGGAAATTTCCGAAGCTGCAGACACTGGGTTCGGATGGGCTGTACTACACGCAGGACGAAATTCGCGATTTGATTGCATACGCGCGCGACCGCGGGATTCGCGTTGTGCCGGAGTTCGATATGCCGGGTCACAGCACGGCCTGGTTTGTTGGCTACCCGGAGCTGGCGAGCGGACCCGGGCCGTACGAAATCGAGCGCAAGTGGGGCGTTTTCGATCCCGCCATGGATCTCACCAGCGAGAAGACTTATAAGTTCCTCGACGAGTTCGTCGGCGAGATGACCAAGCTCTTCCCCGACCATTATTTCCACATTGGCGGAGACGAAGTGAACGGCAAGCAGTGGGATGCCAATCCCAAAATCCAGGGATTCAAGAAATCGCGCAATTTCGCAACCAACGAGGCGCTACAGGCGTACTTCAGTGAGCGCATTCAGAAGATTGTCAGCAAGCACGGAAAAGCCGTAGTTGGCTGGGACGAGGTTTTCATTCCCGGCGTGCCGAAGGACATTGTGATTCAGTCTTGGCGCGGCCAAGAATCCCTCGCAAAGGCCGCTGCACTGGGCTATCACGGCATCCTTTCCAATGGATATTATCTCGATCTGGGCTGGTCGACCGCGCGGCATTACGCGGTCGATCCGATAAGCGGTCCCGCAGCGAGTCTCACACCCGGACAGCAACAGTTGATTCTGGGCGGCGAATCCTGCATGTGGGTCGAGTACGTGAATGCGGAAAACATTGATTCGCGCATCTGGCCGCGCAATGCCGCCATTGCCGAGCGCTTGTGGTCGCCGCAAAACGTCACAGATGTTGCTTCCATGTACGCGCGGCTGCACGCACTCAGCGCGCAGCTTGAGTGGCTGGGACTAACGCATCGAACGTACTACCCGCAGATGCTGCGGCGGATTGCCGGACCCGCCGCGAGCCCGGAGGAGCTATTGGCGCTGCGTACGCTAGCGGACGTGGTAGAGCCGGTGAAGGATTACACACGGGAGGCAAGCGCTACGGCGGAGCCGACCAGCGCGACACCGCTGAATCGCGTGGTCGATGCCGTCCCGCTGGAAAGCGAGGTGGCGCGGCGGTTCGGTGAGCTTGTAGACAGATTTGTCGCTTCGTCTTGTCGCGATGCGGAAGCCACGGCACGCCTGCGTGGGCAATTGTCTGCGTGGCGCGACAACGACGGCAAGCTTCAGCCGCTCCTGCAGCGCTCTTTCCTGGTAAAGGAAGTGGCCGCAACTTCCCAGGATCTGTCTTCGCTGGCAGCCGTTGGCGTAGTTGCACTCGACTTCGCTGCCAAGGGCGGAATCGCGCCGGAGGACTGGAAAAAGCAGCAACTTGCAGTCATCGAGCAGATCGAGAAGCCTAAGTCTCAGCTTCTAGTCATGCCCGCGCCCGCGATTCAAAAACTGGTGGAGGCAGTGGCGGTGGGCGGGAGCTGCGCCGCGTCGAAGTAGCTTCGCAGCCATGCTGTTCTTGCGGTTGGCAGGATGACCGCTTCAGTGGAAGGGCGTCCGTCGGTTTGCCGAAGCTGCCCGAACTGTAGCGCTGCCCGCTGACCAGCAACCCCATGACGGCAAAAGGACCCGCTTGCCGTCACCACATTCAGACCTCCGCCGGATGCCCTGGCACACCAGCATTCAGTACTGTCCCCGTTCAACTCCATATATTGCCATTCAATGTCGTTTTCGCCCCATTCAATGAAAAACGATGGCAAATTAAGACCAAGAAAGTCTTAATCTAAGTTGAAGCAAATAGGGGGTTTGTCGGGTTTACCACCCGGGAGCGGGTTTGACTTTCTCGTTGTTTTGGGATATCTTGTATTTGCGACCAAATCAGTCGTATATGGATTTAATTGGCTGGCTTCGGGACGGGAAGCCCAACGATGTTCAAGCTGTCTAAAAAAGCAGACTACGGCTTAATCGCCGTGAAGCATTTGGCGACGCATCGCGACGTCCATGCTTGCAGCGCCAATGAGATTTCCGAGGAATACGGGATTTCCACGACGCTGATGGCCAAAGTGCTGCAAAGGTTGGCGCGACACGGCGTCGTGGCCGCAAAGCACGGCTCTAGCGGAGGCTACCAACTGGCCAGGGATCCCGGGCAAATCAGCGCGTTGGAGGTGATTTCCGCGATTGATGGCCCGGTGCTGATCACTTCCTGCGTGACCAGCCATGGAAATTGTGACGCGACGGACCGCTGCTCGGTGCGCGAACCGCTGCGCCGAGTGAACGAAAGCATTTTGCACGTGCTCAGCACGGTAACCATTTCTCAGATGAGCGAAGAGCCGCAAGAGTCGGCGCTCGTCGAGTTGCGGACTTAGGAGACAAGACATGGCTGTAAAGCTGCCGATTTACATGGACAATCACGCGACCACGCCAGTCGATCCTCGCGTCGTCGAAGCAATGCTGCCGTATTTCACGGAGAAATTCGGGAACGCCGCGAGCCGCAACCATTCATTTGGCTGGGCCGGCGAAGAAGCGGTGGAGAATGCGCGCGCACAGGTCGCTTTGCTGATCGGAGCGACGCCGAAGGAGATCATTTTCACAAGCGGCGCTACCGAGTCCGACAACCTGATGATCAAGGGCGTCGCAGAGATGTACCGTGAGAAGGGCAACCACATCATCACGCAGGCCATTGAGCACAAAGCTGTGCTGGATACCTGCAAGCGCCTGGAAAAGTACGGCTACGAGGTGACGTACTTGCCAGTCCAGCGCGATGGGCGCGTTGACCCCGAAGACGTGCGCAAGGCGATTACGCCGAAGACGATTCTGATCACCATCATGTATGCCAACAACGAGATTGGCATCATCAATCCCATGACGGAAATCGGCAAGATCGCCAAGGAGCACGGCATCATTTTTGCAGTCGACGGCGTGCAGGCGGTCGGCAAGATTCCTGTGGACGTCCAGAAGGACAACATCGACCTCTTGGCAATTTCCGGTCACAAGATCTATGGACCGAAGGGTGTAGGCGCACTGTACGTTCGACGGCGCAACCCGCGGGTGCAGCTTTCCGCCATTATTGATGGCGGCGGCCACGAGCGCGGCATGCGTTCCGGCACGCTCAACGTGACCGGCATCATCGGTCTGGGCAAAGCTTGCGAGATTGCTCAGCAGGAAATGCCCGAAGAATCGAAGCGGATGCGCGCTTTGCGCGATCGGCTGCGTGCGGGCCTGGAAGCCAAGCTGGATGAGGTCTACATCAATGGTTCCATAGAGCACCGCCTACCCAACAATCTCAACATGAGCTTTGCCTATGTGGAAGGCGAGTCGCTGTTGATGGGCATCAACGATGTGGCGGTTTCGAGCGGCTCGGCCTGTACTTCGGCAACCCTCGAGCCCAGTTATGTACTCAAAGCTTTAGGCGTGGGCGAAGACCTGGCGCACACCTCGATCCGTTTCGGGCTCGGCCGCTTCAACACAGAGGAAGAGGTCGATTACGTCACGGACAAGATGGTTCAGGTGGTCACTAAGCTCCGCGAGCTTTCGCCGCTTTACGAGATGGCCAAGGAAGGCATCGACATTTCCAAGATGAAGTGGCAGACCGCGTAAGAAATTTACAGATAAAAGGACACCAAATGGCTATTGAAGGAACAATTCGAATTCACCGCTCCATCGGAGGTACCGGGGCCGCGTTTCGCGTCTCTTTTGTTCCCTACGATGCAGACGGCGAGAGCACCGCGGCGGTGCGGTCGTTTCATGAAGTTCAGCAAGTGCGTGCATTCCTGAAGGGCCTCGGAGTGAGCACCCAGGTTTCGGCGGATGCTTTGCGGCAGTTGGCCGCCGGGCGTTCCGCGTCGATTCCTAGCGTTTCCCTGGAAGAAGAGGACGTTAAGGATGCAGGCCTGGTCAGCACCAACCTTGCGAAAGCCAAGGCTAGTTAAGGATTAAGGAGCAGCAATGGCATACAGCGATAAGGTCGTAGATCACTACAACAATCCGCGCAACGTTGGCAGCCTGTCGAAGGAAGATCCCAATGTCGGCACGGGTCTGGTCGGCGCGCCGGAGTGCGGCGACGTGATGAAGCTGCAAATGAAGATCAATCCCGACACTAAGATCATTGAAGAAGCCAAGTTCAAGACCTTTGGCTGCGGCTCGGCGATTGCCAGCTCATCGCTGGCCACCGAATGGGTTAAGGGCAGGACCGTCGAAGAAGCGCTGAGCATCAAGAACACTGACATCGTGCGCGAGCTTTCGCTTCCGCCGGTGAAGATTCACTGTTCAGTGCTGGCCGAGGATGCCATCAAGGCGGCGATCGGCGACTGGAAGAAAAAGCACGGCGTCGAAGTGCCGGTGGCGGAGAAGGCTTCGCACTAAAGCCTTCCGCCAGGTGTTTTGATTATGGCAACAGAAACACTAAGTACTAATCTCGAGAAGATTCACCTGACCGAGCGCGCGGCCCTGAAAATCCGTGCCTTGCTCGAAAAGGATGGAGTTTCGCCTAAACAAGGCGGCCTGCGCGTGGGCGTGCAAGGCGGCGGCTGCTCCGGGTTGTCTTACGCTATGCGCTTGGATACGCAAGCGCGCGACCGCGACAAGATTTTCGAGGAACACGGCGCGCGCATCTTCGTCGACCCCAAAAGCTTGCTGTATCTCAACGGCACGACACTCGAGTACGAAGAGACGCTGATGCGCCAGGGATTCGTGTTCCAGAATCCCAACGCCGCGCGCAATTGCGGCTGCGGCAGTTCCTTCACGGCCTAGTCGAACAGGCTAAAGCCTGTTCCCCGGCGGCGCAGGCGGATCCAAACCAGTGGTTGGCAGCCGCACCGCCAGCCACTTTTTTGTTTCTGAAATGCGGAGCCACACGCAGCCTGGGGCTGCGTTGCTGAGTTTTGTATCTAGGCGAATGAGAGATATGGGCGCACCATCCACAGCAAAGCCAAAGCAGCGCGACTATTTCGAGATGTTCGATATGCCGCGCAAGCTGTGGATCGAGACGTCTGCGTTCGAGAAAAAATTCTTGGAGCTAAGCTGGAAGCTGCATCCCGACAAATTCGTAAATGCTAGTGCCGAGAAGCAGGAGCTTTCGCTAAAACTTAGCTCGGAGCTGAACGACGCCTATCGCGTGCTGCGCGATCCGGTGGCGCGCATCGAATACTTGCTCGGAATCGAAGGCATGCGCAAAGAAGGCGAGCAGAGGCAGCAAGCTCCGCCCGAACTTCTGGAAGAAGTCTTCGAGCTGAACGAGTCGCTCGATGAACTGCGCGATACAAAGGTCTCCGGAGGCGACTTAATCTCGCTGAAGGCGCGTCTTGAAACCGCGGAAAAGAATTTTCAAGAGAAGCTCAGCAAAGTAGATACGCAACTGCAGGAAACTGCCCACCTGTGGGACGCCGCGATTGACGCGAGCGCCAATGACACCGATCGCAAAGGAATCATGGCACGGCTGAATGAGCTGCTGAATCGCCGATCGTACATAAGGAACTTGGTGACCAACGTGCAAAAGGAGTTGCTGTAGCTCAGGTCTTCAGGCCCGAGCTTTTCTTGTTGGCACCAGCAAGGCTTTAGAAAATATGGCACGAACAGTTGGGATCGATCTTGGAACTACGAACAGTCTGGTCGCATGCATCGACCCGCAGACTGGAGCGCCAAAGTGTATTCTGGGACCATCCGGATCGACGCTTTGCCCCTCGGTGGTTAGCCTTGATCCCGACGGTAGCATCATCGTGGGTGAGCCGGCGCGCCGCCGCCTGCTCACGCAGCCAGAGCGCACCATCTACTCGGTCAAGCGCCTGATGGGACGAGGCGTCGCCGACATTCAAGATGAGCTAAGACTCTTTCCGTTTCGCATCGATTCTTCCAGCAAGAATGCTATCCGCGCACGACTCGGCGATAAATTCTTCACTCCTCCGGAGATTTCCGCATTCATCTTGCGCGAATTGAAAAACTGGGCGGAAGCCTATTTCGGTGAAAGCGTTGGCCGCGCCGTCATCACCGTGCCCGCCTACTTCAATGACGCGCAGCGCCAGGCCACCAAAGACGCTGGGAAGCTCGCGGGTCTGGAAGTTCTGCGCCTCGTTAATGAACCGACCGCAGCCGCGTTGGCCTACGGCTTGCACGAAAAACAGCGCGGCCACGTCGCCGTGTACGATCTCGGCGGCGGCACTTTCGACATTTCCGCCCTA
>CATPAM010000571.1 GCA_955651735.1 Candidatus Acidiferrales bacterium
AATCGGTATTTCATCCCCAGGAGTTCGGGTCCGACACTGCGGAGTTCCTTGCTCTCGCCGCTATTCAGGAAATCGACGAGCGCGATCGATTGCTCCCCGGGAAGATTCGGAAACCCCGGCATTCTGCCCTTCCCAGACTTGATCGTCGCTGTGATTTGGTCGGGCGCTAGCCGTCCCGCGATGCCGATCAGCGACGGAATGGCAGGCGGGGAACCGGCCATCTTGTCGCCGTGACAGACGCTGCACTGGCTCATGTACGTTGCTTTCGCACCGCTGGAGCCGGTGTTTTCCGCGAGCCCAGCCATCCACGCCATTTCGTTGGAATTAACGTAAATCGTCGCTGTTTCCGGATCGATGGCCGGACCTCCCCATTCCGCACCACCGTCAAACCCCGGAAAAATAACCGTATCCTTTCCCACGCTGAAGGGAACAAATTGCCCTTCGCTGCGGGATTTTCGGAATTGCTCAACCGCCCATTGGTGAACTTCCGGCGTGCGGTTGGTCAACATTTCTTCAGTGAGGAGTTGGCGCGCGTAGGGCGCGGGCTTGGTGGGAAGAGGCTGTTCGGAAGCCGCAACTTCGCCAGGAATCGTACTCGCGGGATATTTGTGATACTCGATGGGAAAGAGCGGCTTGCCGGTGGCGCGTTCGAACACATACACAAAACCCTGCTTGGTGGTCTGCGCCACGGCGTCCACGTCTTTTCCGTCGCGCTTCAGGGTGAACAATACGGGAGCGGAGGGAAAATCGCGGTCCCACAGATCGTGCCTAACGCCCTGGAAGTGCCATATTCTTTCGCCGGTTTCTGCGTTCAGCGTGATCAGGCTGTTAGCAAACAAATCGTCACCGACGCGATCCGCCCCATAAAAATCAAATGCCGCCGATCCAGTCGGGACGAAGACGATACCGCGTTGTTGATCGACGGCCATTCCAGCCCAATTATTCGCCGCTCCACTGGTTTTCCAGGCGCCGGCGGGCCAGGTGTCGCGGCCCAATTCGCCATCGTGCGGAATGGTGTGAAACGCCCAACGGAGTTTGCCGGAGCGCACATCGTAGGCGCGCACGTCACCGGGGGGAGCCGGCAGAGTTTCGGGATTGCGTCCTCCCACGATGATCAAGTCCTTGTACACAACTCCCGGGCTGGTCAGCGTGACGGATTGCTTCTCAGGGTCGCGTCCCAGATCCTTGCGCAGATCGATTCGTCCATCTTGGCCAAAAGTAGGAATGGGCCTGCCGGTTGCGGCATCTAACGCGTAAACGAAATTCATCACTCCGGCGAGGATTCGTTTGTCTTTCCCGCTGGACCAATAAGCCAACCCGCGGTCTGGCTGCGTGCCATTGATCCCGGAGTCGAATTTCCAAAGTAATTTCCCGGTCGCGGCATCCAGTGCAAAGATCTTTTGCGTTGGGGTGATTGCATAAAGCACATCGTCGACGATGAGTGGGCTGGTCTGCAAGCCGCCCTGCTCGCCGGTATCGAACGTCCATGCCGTGGCCAGCTTCTTCACGTTGCTTCGGTTCACCTGCGCCAAGTGTGAGTAGTGCATGTTTTCCGGCCCGCCACCCCACGCCGGCCAATCACGGCGCTCACCTGCGTCTTTGTTTTGAGAGCGTGCCGCCGCCGAACACAGGAGTGCACATACAAGAAGAAAGTATGGAAAGGACTTCATCGCGAGCATCATACCCCACCCTCGTCATCGGGTTGATGCCGCAGAGGCAGGCCAGGCGTGTCGACGCGCGCACACGGTTTGGTCTAGCATAGCCTGCCGTCCAAGCGACGCGGAGCAACACGATGCAAACCGGGGCCACGATATTCACCTAAAGAGGGTTCGGAGGGAAGCATGGAAGAGCAGCTCAGCTTGGAATTTTTGCGCGTGGTCGAGAACGGTGCCATCGCGGCCGCACGCACCATGGGCTTCGGCGACCGCTACAAGGCTGACGAAGTGGCCGTGGAAGCCATGCGCAAGACCATGGATGCCGTGCCGATGGACGGCACCATCGTCATCGGCGAAGGGGAGCGCGACGAAGCCCCCATGCTTTACATCGGGGAAAAGGTTGGCCTCGCCACACACGCACCCAAAGCGCTGTTCCCGGAAGTTGACATTGCCGTCGATCCCCTCGAGGGCACCAACCTCTGCGCCACTGGGGCTGCCGGCGCCATCGCCGTCCTCGCGGCCAGTGAAAAAGGCGGACTGCTGCACGCTCCCGATCTGTACATGGAAAAAATTGTTGTTGGTCCGTCCTGCAAGGGGGCCGTCGATCTGGATGCTCCGGTCTCGGACAATCTCAAATCCATCGCCAAGCGCCTCGATCGCGACGTCGAGGATTTGGTCATCATCGTCCTCGACCGCCCGCGCCATGAAACTCTAATCGCGGACATTCGCAAGGCCGGGGCGCGCATCCGTCTCATCGGAGACGGCGACTTGTCCGCGGGCATCACCGCCGCCGTCGTTGGCACCAGCATCCATGCTGTGATGGGCACCGGAGGCGCGCCGGAAGGCGTTCTCACCGCCGCGGCTCTGCGTTGCCTGAACGGGCAAATCCTCGCTCGTTTGGTCGTGGCCAAGCCGCAGGACGCGGAGCGCCTGGCCAAGATGGGTGTCAAGGACCACAAACGTATTTACGACACCGAGGATTTGGCGCCCGGCAAGAAAATGATTTTCGCCTGCTGCGGGGTGACCGACGGGAATCTGCTGAAAGGTGTGCGGTTCTTTGGCGAAGGCGTGCGCACCACCTCCATGATTCTGACCCTGGACGACCGCCAGGTACGTTTTATCGATTCCGTGCACCTTGAGAAGCGGCCCGATGTGAAGGTGCGATTCTACTAGCGCTGCATTCGCGCCTACGCTTATTGCTTGCCCGTCAGGGCGAGAAAAACGCGGTCATCGATGGCCACGGCGCGACCGAAAATCGTCGAGCTTTTCGCATCGGGAATGGCTACGTGCTCGCCGCTCCCGCTCAGTGCCGGGCCCGCTGGCTTGCCTTCCGTCGCGGGAGAATCACCGGGCTGCAGCGAAATGCGAGCCGTCTTCGGCGTGCAGTTGCTCACCCCGAGGCAGGTGTCGCGCACAAAAACTTGACGGAACCCGCTGTTAGCGGTCACTGCAGAGCCATTCGTCGAAGTCGCCGACTTGTTGTTCGCGTGACTCGGTGTCACGGCAACAAAGGCCACAAACCTTCCCGATGCGCTCACCGAAGGCAGAATCGCCTGTGTTCCAACAAGCGCGCCTTGCGCATCGGTGGAGACAAGCTGCGTCGAAGGCGCGCACGATGCCTCTGCACCCAAACAGGTATCGCGCAAATAAATCTGACGTCCCGCCGGCGCTTCTGCCAGCAGATTGGTAGCCGCGGAACTAAACGCCATATAGCGCCCGTCGGCGCTCATCGAAGGCGACCCGCTGTCATCGTTGCCCTCCGCTCCGTCCGTCGCCGCGGAAACCAGCAGCGTCCGGCCCTGGCATGTTCCAGTGGCTCCCTGGCACGTGTCTCGCACAAAAATCTGTGCGTGCTCATTTTGCGTCGCAGTATAAGCGACAAATCGCGCGTCCGCGCTCACCGCAGGAGTTTCTTCCGCCGCGCTTTGCATCGCCGCCGCAGGCCGCGCACTGCCAGCGGGGCAAGAGGTAGCCGCAATCGTGAACAGTAAGCTCGTCTGGCTCGTGCCGCCTCCTCCGCTCCCGGTTCCCCCCTGCGGCGCCGGCGGATTGAAAACGCTGACGCTTGCCGTCCCGGGGTTAGCGATGAGCGTGTTGCTGACCATTGCCTGAATCTGAGTCGCGGTGGTCGTGCCAACCGTCAGCATCGTCTGCGTTCCACCGGCGCCCCACAAGACCTGCGAGCCCCCGGACGGATCCGATGTCGGAAGAAAATTGCTGCCCGCAACCGTCAGAGTGAACGCCACGCCACCCACGACGGTACAACTTGGCGACAGGGAAGACACGGTCGGCAGCGGATTTCCCGCTGGATTGATGATGAACGCCAGCGTGTTTGAGAGCCCATTGGTCCCGGCGCCGGAATGTGGGCTCAGCGTTTGGACAAAAGCAGTCCCCGGTTTGGCCACCAGCCCTGCGGGCACTGTAGCAGTTATCCCCGTGACGTTGCCGGCGCTGTCGGTCAGCACCTGTGTGGCAATAGTCGCTCCATTCCACTGCACGACCGTCTTGGCGACAAACCCGCCGCCAACGACGGTCAGCGTGAACTGGGGGCTTCCTGCCGTAATGTTGGCCGGCGAAAGGGAAGCGATGGATGCCCCGGTGGGCACTTGGAACGTGTTCCCGTAGTCATTGCAACCCATCGCGGCGAAAATCGTCGACAGTGCGACAGCCAGTGCTGTCCAGGACCGCCTCATGAAAACTCCTTCATCGTGACGTGTGACTGCGAGGGCAGGCCTCGCTTGGTAGTCCTCAGGAACCACCACCCGGGCATTCCGCTGAGAGCCGCGTCTGCCACAGTGCTGTCGGGGTGTGATGCAGAATTCGCGCTGCGCGTTGACCCGCCGTACCCCATCTCAAATATGCTCCGGCTATTGGCCGTGGCGCGCGCCACAGCACGCAAAACACGCCTCGCGCAACCCTACATCATTACCATTGCACGCGGGACGCGGTCAATGCGCAAGATGCTCCCGCGACTGTCGTCTCAATCGTCACCCAAGGCCGCCAACGAAGCCTCCGAAAGTTCCTGGACGTGCCGGCGGCACTCCGGATCGTTGAGCGCTGCGGCTTCCGCCGCCCGATAACAGTCGCGCGCCTGCTCTTTCCGGCCAAGCTTGGCGAAAAGATCGCCCTGCGCCAACTGAAAAAGCGCATTCGATGGATATTTCTTCACCAGTGGGCCAATTACTTCCAGCGCCCGCTCATACTGATGATCGTAGTTATGAAGATTGATGGCCAAATAAAAGCGCGCCTCCGGCGGCACCAGTACGCCCTCTTCAATCGCGTGCTGAAGCTGGCGGATCCCTTCTTTCTTGCTTCCTCCGGGAATGCCCATAAAGAATCGCAAGACGCGCGCCGCGGCCGACAATGTATCGATATAGTAGTTGTATAGCCCAAGGCCAAGGTCCGCGTCGGCTAGTTCCGCGTTCATGGCGATCGCACGTAGCAGATGTTCGCGCGCGCGCACTCCCGCCCGCGCCGTGTTGCGCCCTTCCCCGCGCAGCCCGTATAGTCGCGCAGCCAGCGCATCGCCCATGCCTGCGTAAAATTCCATCTCTGCGGTATCTTGCTGCGCGATCTTCTCTTCCGCGAGCGAGGAAGCCTTTGCAGCTAATTCCAAATAGTGCCGGTCGGCTGCCAACTTCGCGCGGTGCCGCGGAAAGTTCATCCCGTACTTGAATTCCGCGGAAGTGCACCAGATCTTCCACCACAGCGCCTCTGCTTCCAGCAGGTATCCGATGGGATTTTCTGGTTGCCCTTGCTGGAGGCGCAGCGCTGCTTTGCGCCCGCCCTCGAGATCACCGGAGTAAATCTGGTCGGCTGCTGCATTTACTTCGGGCAGCACCCGCAGTTTGTCGGCGCGCACCGACGCACAGAAAAATGCCGCGCTGCACAAGGAAATCGCCCAAATGTATGAAATGATTCGCACTCGCTGCACCGCAAACCATCCGGCTGCCACGTTTTCAAGCTCTGCGCCGGATGAGTTTAAGCTGTTCCAGGAGCGTTGCAAAACGAAAAGGTTTCTGCAAAAACGTCGAATGCGCCGGAAGTTGTGCCTCCGGAAACCCTTCCGCGTAGCCCGACATGTACACGATCTGCACTTCCGGGTGTACTTTGGCTACCCGCCGCGCCAATTCCGGCCCGCGCAATCCGGGCATGACGATGTCTGTCAGCAAGATGTCAAGCTGGCCGCGGTGCTGCCGCGCGATCTCCAAAGCGTGCGTTGAGCTTTCTGCTTCCAGCACTTTGTAACCGTTGCTTTGCAAAATCTCCACGATGGCGTGCCGAAGCGCTGATTCATCATCGGCAATCAATATCGTGGCATCGCTTCCTGAGTGCGCCGTGGTTACCGCCGGTGAATTATCCGTTGGC
>CATPAM010000572.1 GCA_955651735.1 Candidatus Acidiferrales bacterium
CGAAGACAACCACCCAGTAGTGCGAGGCGAAGATCGCGCCCCCAAACTGGGCCGCTAACCCCTTAGGAGGTGGCATTGGTATGAAGTGCAGGAATCCGTTCAAGCCAAATACAAGAAAGCTGAGCCCCAGCAAATATCGTGCGATGCCGGCGGAGTTCGCAAAGACCTGGCTCAAGTCTTACTGGAAGGGTTCCGTAATCACCCGCAAGAGCGCCGCATATCTCCAGAAATGATAGCCGCCGCGGCAAGCTGGACAATCTACGGCGCTGTGAAACAGTGGGTTAACGCACCAGACCGCATCCCCGCGGAAGACTTCGTCGCCGTAGCCATAGAGCTAGTCCAACCCGTCCTAATGGCCGGATTGCAACCGCTCCCAAACCAACCCTAATTCTCGTTTCGACCGCCCAACCCGGATGTTCCCTTACGTGCGCTCTGCGCCTGTGGCAGAAACCTACTCCGCCCGCAGCGCCCGCATCGGGTCAATCGTCGCCGCGCGCCACGCCGGCACCACGCAAGCCGCCACGGCTACCAGCAGCAACAGCATCGCCGAGGCCAGCAGCGTGAGCGGATCGCGCGAGCTTCCGTTCGCCCACGATACAACCACTCTGTTTAGCGCCACGCTCAACCCCAACCCAATCGCCAACCCAAATCCCAGCATGGTCCCGGTCGACGCCAGCACCAGCCGGATGATGCTCGTCCGCGGCGCGCCCAGCGCCATGCGAATCCCCACTTCCTGCGTCCGCTGTGTCACCGCGAACGACACCACGCTGTACAGCCCGGTTGCCGCGAGCGCCAGGGCCAGCACCGCAAACAGCGAGAACAGCGTGGCGATAAATCGCTCCTGCCCCCAGCCCTGTGTCTCCAGCCACCACAGCAGCGTGTGCGTGTTCCCCACCACCATCTCCGGATTCAATTGCCGCAGCCGCTCCTTGATCGCCCGCAGGACCACATCCGTATTCCCGGTGGCGCGCACCAGCAGTGCTTCGTCCGGCGGCAGCACAAAACTATACGGCAGGAAAACAGCCGGCTTTATCGCATGGTCCAGGCCGTCGTTTTTCGCGTCGCCCACAACGCCGATGATTTGCAGCCATACATCCGGCGCCGAGGCCAGCAGCAACGACGGCTGTTCGACCTTGAGCATTGGGCTGCGCACGCTCTGCCCCAGCGGATCGCCATCGCCGATGAATTGTTTGACGAAAGACTGGTTCACCACGGCGAAGTGCGCCGCGCGCTGCGTCTCAGCTTCGTCGAACACGCGCCCCGCCAGCAAAGGAATACGCAGGGTCAGAAATTCCTGCGGGCTCACCAGGCAAAGCATGGCCTGCGCGTCGGTCAGCGACGGCTTGCCCTGCACTTCGATTTTCGCCGTGAAGCCGCCAAATCCCGGGAACCACGTGGTGGAAACGCTGGCGGTATCCACCCCTGGCACTTCGGTGACTGTCTTGCGCACCAATTCGTGCGCATTGAGCCGCGCTTCCCACGCGGGATTCGCCCCTTTCGGGAAACCGATGTCCATGGCAATCACATGGTCAGGCTCGAATCCCAGCGGCGTGTGGATGCGCGCGACAAACGCCCGCATCGCCGCGCCCGCCGCGGCCAGCAGCACCAGCGTCAGCGCCACTTGGCCCGCAATCAGCAGCCGGTGCGTATTTCGGTTGTGCGTGCTGCCGGTATGCTTCGCGTTACTGGCCTGGATCAAATTGCCGAGCTGCGGCCGCGAAAGCTGCCAAGCCGGGGAAACGCCGAACAGGATTCCGGTCAGCAGCGCCACCGCCGCGCTGAACACCAGCACCGCGGCGTTCACGTGAATGGCGGCCTCATGCGGAAAGGAATAGTAGGGAAGAAACGTAGCCAGCGCCGCGACGCCTTTGTACGCAGCGAGCACGCCCAGCGCCGCGCCTGCGACCGACAGCACCACCGATTCCGTCAACAACTGGCGAATCAGCCGGCTGCGTCCCGCGCCAACGGAAACGCGCACGGCCAGCTCGTGCTGCCGCGCTGTTCCCCGCGCCAGCAGCAGGATCGAAACATTGGCGCACCCAATGACCAGCAGCGCCAGCACCGCGCCAAACAGCAGCGTCAGCGTTCCCGCAAACTTGCCCAGCACCTGTTCGTTCAGGCTGACGATCTTCACTTTGCGGTCTTGCGGAAAGTTCTTGTCCTGTTTGGCAAACTCGTCGACAAGCGCTTGGAACTGCGCTTCCGCTGCCGGGAATTTCGTGCCCGGTTTCAGCCTGACAAACGAAAGCCAGTACTCATTCGGGTCCGCCGTCGCCACGGCCGGAAGATAGACATCCGAGTCGCCCCAGGTGAACCGGGGTGGTACAACGCCAATCACGGTGTAAAGCTGATGATCCAACTCAATGGGCTTTCCAACAGCGTCGCGGGTTCCGCCAAACTGGCGCTGCCAAAACAAATAGCTGAGCACCGCGACCGGTGCAGCGTTTCCTCCGGGAGCATCCGCAGGGGTGAACTCGCGCCCGAGCAGCGGCGGTACGCCCATGTATTCAAACAGGTTCGGCGAGTACAAACCGACATTCACGGAAACCGGGATCTGGTCCCCGGTCAGGTTTTCTTGATTGCTGCGCTGCAAAAACACGTCGTCGAGCGAGGAAATCTTCCGCAACTCTTTGTATCCAGACCCGTTGACACGCAGCAGCCCGCCGCGGTCGTTCTTCTTGTCGTTGAGCTGCACGTGCACCATGCGGTTGTTGTCTTTGTAGGGGTAAGGATCGAGCAGTACGCCATAGACAACACTGAAGATAGCGGTGGTGGCGCCGATGCCCAGCATCAGGGAAAGAATGGCGGTAATGACAAAGCCGGGCGACTTCCGAAACTGGCGAAAGGCGAAGCGCAGGTCTTGCAACAGGGTCCACATGGGTGTCTCCGTAACAAGGATACGGATATAGACGAAATATGTTTCCATCGGATGGATGGACTTAGAAAAGATTTACACATACGCCGCCCGTTCGCGTCCTATTCGAAGCGCAACGCAATCAGGGGATCGACGCGCATCGCTCTGCGCGCCGGCAGATAGCTTGCCAGTAGGGCGGCGCTCAGCAGAATCCCTGCCGCGATGGAGAATGTTGCAATTGCGACGGTCAATAGAGAAATTGCGGTGAATCCGGGACTTTTGCGGAGAACGCGGAGAGCGTAGCGAATGTCCTGGATGATCGTGTCGGGGGATTGTGTGCCACGGGACTCGCGGCATTGCTCCTTGA
>CATPAM010000573.1 GCA_955651735.1 Candidatus Acidiferrales bacterium
GGTCGTGGCCGCCGGCGTCGATTGGGTGCAGATTCGCGAGAAGGATTTGACGGCGCGCGAACTGGCATCGCTCACCCGGAAATCTCTGCGTATTGCAGCGAGCTCTTCCGCAAAGAGTTCCTGCGCCACGCGCGTCTTGGTTAACGATCGGCTCGACGTCGCCATCGCCGAGCGCGCCGCTGGCGTCCATCTAGGCGAAAGGAGCCTGCCGGTTGCGGAAGCCAAGCGGTTGGTTGAATTAGCTCTGCGGGAGCGGGCTGTTGATGAGGCGTTCCTCGGGGGTGTTTCTTGCCACTCACTTGAAGCCGCGGAAGCGGCGGAGCGCGACGGCGCAGATTACATCTTCTTCGGCCCGATTTTCGCAACGCCTTCCAAAGCGGCTTTCGGCACCCCGCAAGGAGTAGAGCGCCTCGCACAGCTTTGCCGCACCCTGCCAATTCCGGTCATCGCGATAGGAGGCATTACGCTCGAGAATGCCGCGGGGTGCATAGATGCAGGTGCCGCGGGTATCGCGGCCATCCGCCTTTTTCAGGACGCGGTCGATCCGATCGACACGATCCAGGGGTTGCGTCAACTCTTCACGGATTGCCGCCGCCGACTACCTGCGGATCAAAAACGTTAGTATTATCCACGGTAATCGTGTATTTGTAGACCTCGAGCTGATCGTAGCGATTTTTTACCGTTCCCGTGGGGTGCTGGTCGTCAAACGCCGTCTGTCCGTGTACGAACGGAGAACCTGCCTTGAACTCGACCTGGAACTTGTGTCCCTTTCCATCCCAAGTCACCGTATCATCCTCGCAAAGGAACACCGCCAGCGGATACGCCCCCTTGTTTGGGTCCACTGCTATTGTTTGATCGCAATTGACCGGTCTAATCTTTTTTTTCCCGACCATCGGCTGCTCCTTGCAGCCGTTCGCTCCAAACACCAGCAGCAAGACCAAACCGACTCGGCCCGCGGCGCTCCACCACACGGAAATGGAATGCATTTCAGCCTCCTTCACTCTATTTCTACCGTTGGATTAGCTTGAGGAACCTTGGATTGGCCCGTAAACCATCAAAATTTGGCGTGTCGCGCAAGGTTGCTGGCGATATCCCCGCCGCGACGGCTTTCTCCAGCGCGTTAAGAGCGCGTTGCGTGTCGTCGAGTTGCTGATAGACAATGCCGGCGTTGAAGAGCAGTTCTGGGCTCTTTGGCTTGAGGCGGAGAGCGGCGTCCAGATTGTCTAGCGCGGGCTTTAGTTCTCCCCGCATGGCGTAGTACATGGCAAGGCTGCTCAGTACTTCGGCGTCGCGCGGGTTCATGCGGAGTTTCTCTTCTCCCAGCGCGATGCCCTTGCCATAGGCCGCCGTGGCTTCGGCGCGTCTGCGAGCCCAGTAATTAGCGTCGCCCAAATTGCCCCAAAACACATAATTCTGCGGATCAAGTTGTGTGGACTGCTCGAACGCCGCCGCCGAATCCGCGTAGCGGTGCAACTGGAAATAAGCCGTCCCCAGGTTAGATGTTGCATCCGCCGTTTTGCGGATTTCTAGCGAGCGCTGCAGCAGCGGAATCGCTTCGGCATACTTGCCTTGTAAGATGCGGACGCCTCCGAGGTTGTAATAGCCGGTAAAGCTATCCGGGGCCAGGGAAACCACCTGCGAGTACATCGCTACGGCGTCTTCGTAGCGCGCATGACGCTGGTAAAAGAGACCTAGCCAATTGTATGTCGCCCAATAGTTGGGGCGCACTGCAATAGCCTGCTTAAACGTCTTTTCGGCGTCATCCAACTGGTTGAGTTGCTCGTAGGCGTATGCGAGACCTCCATGCGCGGTGTCGTTCGTTGGCTCCAACTCGAGTGCCCGGCGGTATTCGGTAAGTGCCTTCTCGTAGTTGCCTGTGCCGACAAATACCCAGCCGAGACAGATGTGCGCCGCCGCAAGCGCGGCGTCACGTTCAGCGCCCTTCCGGCAATTCTCCACGGCTCGGTCGGCCCACGCCTTGTCGTGCGTCAACTGATACTTGCGCCAATAGGCTTCTCCAAGTCCCGCGTTGGCAGCGGCAAAGGCCGGGTCCTTCTTGAGCGCATAGTTGAAAACTTTGATGGCATTCTCAACGTTTTCGAGCTTGACGTAGTCCTGCAGATAGCCGCGCCCTTGCAAATAAAAATCGTAGGCTGCGGGCTCGGTCGTGCCGTGCGCCTGCAAAGCACGCTTCTCCTGCGGTTGCAGTTCCAATTCCAGTGCTTGGGCCACGCTCTCCGATACCCGGTCTTGCAGCGCAAAGGGATCACCGCGCGGCGCGGTGATGGTTCCTCCGCGCAATTGCTGGTGTGAGCTGGCGTCCACCAGCGAATAATTTACCCGCTCCAGTCCCTCCGCGTGTTGCACGTTGATGACGAGCCCGAGGTTTACGCCAAATTCCGCCCGCGCAGCGTCCAGGGTCGCGACTTTGCGCGCGCGCACTTCGCTCGCCGGAATCACTGCCAGCGGATGCTTTTCCGTCAGCGCTGTCAGCCGCGACGTCAGCGTCTCCACCAGTCCATCATTGAATGCGCTGTCCTGGGATCCCGTCGCGCCACTGGGGGGCAAAACCGCCAGCTGCACCCTTTGGGGGACACTGATGCCGCCTTTGCCCGCCCTCTTCAGCGCTCTGCTGTTGCGCGGCAGCAGGCCGCGGCCAGCGCTCGCCAGGACCAGGGCTGCCACACCCAGCGAAACCCAGAGCATCGGCTTCCAGGCAACCCCTGCCCTCTTTGCAGGGGGCGGCGCCGCGACCGCCGGTCCGCTTATTTCCAGCGCTTCCAGGGCGGCGCGCAGCTCGCTTGCGCGTTGATAGCGCCGCGACGGCTCCTTCTGTAAACATCGCTTGATAACCGACGCAAGCCCTGCTGGGACGTTCTCCGGCAGCGGCGGCATTGGCTCCTGAATGATCGCGGTGCATAGCCGGTACAGGTTTTCCCCTCGAAAGGGGCGCGTGCCCGACGCCATTTCATACAACATGACGCCCAGCGACCAGATGTCGCTGCGTGGCCCGGTTTCTTTCCCTTCCAGTTGTTCCGGTGACATGTACGGGAGCGTTCCGGTCAGCCCGACGCTGCTTTCTGTCGCCACACCTTGCGTAGTCTGGCGCTGGAGTTGTTCGGGATCGTTGCGCTTGGCCAGGCCAAAATCGAGGATTTTTGCGTTACCGTTTGGCGTAACCACCACGTTCGCGGGTTTCAGGTCGCGGTGTACGATTCCGCGTTCGTGCGCATGTTCCAGCGCGCCGGAGATCTGCCGCCCGTAGCGCAGCAACGTTTCCACCGCCATCCCGCCATCGCGCAAGAACTCTGAGAGCGGCCGGCCCTCAACGTACTCCATGGCGATGAACATCTCGCCTTCCTGCTCTCCGACTTCATAGATCGTGCAAATGTTGGGGTGATTCAGGGCAGACGCGGTGCGCGCTTCGTCGCGAAAGCGCTCCACGCGCTTGGGATCCTGCACAATTTGCGAGGAGAGAAACTTCAGGGCTACCGTGCGGCCCAGCGTCGTGTCTTCCGCTCGGTACACCACACCCATTCCGCCGCTGCCCAGCGGATTGAGTAAACGATAATGCGACACTACGGAGCTTGGCAATGTACACCGCCGGGGACCCTTGCGGAATCGGCCAGGAAGGACGACGGCGCAGCAATTGCTCCTATCTGGCAGATACAGCGCATCTTAGGCTGCGCTGCCGCGCAAGTCAATGAAGTCGATTGCGGTTGGAAAAAATGCGCTTACGTGTTTTCGATGGAGCTTTAGCCCGCGGTGGCACCTTGGGGGTGTGCCGCTTTCTTGCGCTTGTACAAGTGCCGGTCTGCAGCCTCTAGCAGTTCTGGCGCGGTGCGTCCGTCTTCCGGATATATGCTTATGCCGATGCTGACGGTCAGCGGCGGCCGCTCCTGCCCATCGCGGATTGCCCGCTCCACGCGCTGTGCAATGCGATTTGCCATTCCGGGGTCGGCGTCGATCAGCACCACGGCGAACTCGTCGCCTCCATACCGGGCCGCCAGATCCGTCGCCCGTGAGTGGTCCTGGATTATTTCCGACAGTCTCCTCAGCGCACGATTCCCCACCAGGTGACCGTACTTGTCGTTGATTGCTTTCAATTCGTCCAGGTCCAGAAGCAGCAGCGCGAACACGTGCTTGCTGCGCTGGGCCCGGCGCACTTCGCCTTCCAGCGTATCCATGAATTCGCGGTAATTCGCCAGTCCCGTCAGTGCGTCATGGGTCGCCTGGAAACGGATCTCATCCTCGCTCTTCTTCCGGTCCGTGATGTCAATGCCTGCGCCGATACAACCTGTGATTTCACCTGACGTGGCGCGCAGCGGGCGGAGATGAACACCGAAATGACGGTTGCCGTGCCGATACTCGAAATAAGTAGAAATACCTCTTAGCGCTTCGGCGTGCTGCGCGATGGGCGCGGCGTGAGGATCATGGCATTTCAAGTAGTCGTAAAGGGTTCGACCCACCAGCTCGCTCGCCTTGACCTTCGACCGACTGAACCCCGCTCCCCAACTAGAGGTGATTCTCAGGTTTTGGTCCGTGGTCCAGAGTATCGCGGGCATCTGTTCCAGCAGTGCTGGCAGGTGCCCTTCCGCCGCCCGGCTCTGCGCATGCAAGCCTTCGGCACTGGCAGTTTCTAGGATCCCCATGACTGAACCGGTTTCGTCGCGAACCGCGGCCCGCTTCAGCGCCACGCGGATTCTTGATCCATCTTTCCTCAGGCGCTCTGTATTTTCACAGCAAGCGAAGACTCCGTTTTTGGCGGCCTGCAAGAACTCTTCGCAGGCTGGTACTTGATAGTTTGGCAGCAGCATGGTTACCGGACGTCCGGTGATTTCTGCTGCGGCATATCCGTAAAGCTGCTCTGCTCCGCCGCTCCAGGATTGGATCGTGCCATCGAGTGAAAACGACAGTAGGCCGTACTCTGTCGAGGACAGTATGGTAGCAAGCACGTGTTCCGGCCGCAGGCTGGACGGCATCTGTACTTCTCGTCTTTCAGAACTGGGAGGGAGTTCGTAGCAGGGCCAGGTTTCCCGCCGGCGAGAGGGTCGGGCCAGAACGGGTATAGGAGAAAGAGTTCCGCCGGAACGTAACATCCAGCGTGCCTACAGGCTATCACTTACGCCTATCATGGCAATAGGTATGAATTGTGACTGTGCCTTAATGCACATGGCGGTGCTCCGACAACGGCTGTAGCTCTGCACGGCGGATCGTTCTCACGCAAATAAAATTGCTATAAGCCAGTCTTTGCCGCTTCATTCAAAATCATTGCCAGCCGAATACCCGCTTGCGCCAGCCGCTCCTCAGCTACCGACGCCGCCTGGTCTCGATAAGCCTGGCCGATCACGAGGTGTTTGTGCAGCATTCGCTGCCCGATGTTGTTGTCATCCGTGCACGCGTTCACCGGAACGTCCGGCTCAACTGGAATTGGTTTGCTGAACGCCCCGTAGGCCGTTTCCACGGCATGCTCATGGCTTTCCCAAGCCCATGCGTCCAACTGCATCCCACCTTGCTGCCAGGCCGCGAAGGAAGCCTCGAACGCGGCATCCAGTGTGTCCGCAAACTCCGCGGGATCCGCTCCTTGCATCTGGCTTTCCGGAATTTCGGTGTCCCAAACGTGATGGAGATTCGGAGTATAGGAGTTATTCCGGGGGTGCGGATTCCGCGTGAAGTATTTCACCGGAACACAATTTCCACCGCGGTCGCTGTTGGTCGCTCCGTGCAGCGGCTGGTGCAAGTCGCCCACAAAATGAATGATAAATCGCAGCGCCGCGGCGCGCTTCGCTCCGGGCGCGTTCTTGTCTTTCAGAATGGCGAGTTGATCCGCAATGGCTTGTGTCACGCAACCACCCGCGCCACAAGAAGCTTGTGCCGAGCCTTGCGTCGCGCTCAAAGGGATATCAATAAAATGCCATGGCGCGGTGGCTGGATCTCGGCCGCGCTCATCGTCGGCCCAGGTGGAAGAATCCACGAATGCATCCAGCCCGGTTTGTCCGCAATAGCGTTTCAACTGCGGATCGATGGGGTTTGCCGTCAGCAACGCGAGCAGCGCTTGCTTCGCCGGGGGCGTCAGGCGCTTCTCCGCCAATGCCGCCACGGTTTCATGAGCTCGGCAACCCCAAGCTTCAGCCGCTGGCGCGCACGCGAGACCTAGGAAGCACAGCGCGAGACACAGATACATCAGACCGCGCTTCACGGCGCCTCCCTACGCGCTCAACCAGCGCCCGATGGGGCGCCACGAGTCCGTGTGATCGCAAATCACTCGCAGCGTTGCGGTAATAGGTATTGCCAGCAGCAGTCCCATGCCGCCCCATACCCAGCCCCAGAACAACAGCGAGATGGTGATCGCTACGGCATTGAGGCGCACGCGGCGGCCCACGAGTTGCGGCGCTACAAAGTTAAGGGCCAGCACATGAATCGCGGTCAGCCCGCCCGCAATCAGCAGGAACGAACCAATCGTCTTCCACTTCGCCAGTGCGATCAGGAACGCCGGTAACCACGCCATCACTGCTCCGATGTATGGCACCATGTTCAGCAGGCCGGAGGCGATTCCCGTCAGAATCGGATAATCCATGTCCAGGAACCAGAAAAACAAGCTGCTTGCGGCGATCACCATCAACGTAACCAAAGTCATTCCCGCAAGGTAATCGCGCAAAACCTCGCGCATGTCTTCCAACGTTTCTTTCACCTGCGTTCGCCGCGACACCGGAAACAGTTGCAGTGTCCCGTGCCACACCTCGCGTTTACCCGCCAGCATGAAAAACACCAGAAACGGCACGAACGTTACTTCCAGGAATAGCGCATACAAGGACCCGATGCCTCTCAGGATCAACGAGCGCAACACGCCTGGCTCCGGGCGCACTTCCGCGCGCGCGGCATTTGCTGCATCCGGCCCGATGTCCGTCACGCGTCCCTCGAGACCGCTGATTTTGCCCTCCACGGTGCTCGCAGCCTGCTTCAGCATGCCGCCGTATTTCGGCCAGTTCGCCGCAAAATCCGCCGTGCGTTCGCCAAGTCCATATCCCACCGCCACCAGCACTGCGATGAGAATCAGCACCATGATCATCGAGCCCAGGGTGCGCGGCACGTGCACGCGTTCCAGGAGTTCCACGGCAGGATCCAGAAAATACGCGAGCAAGATGGAGAGCAGCAGCGTAATCACAACGCCCTGCGCGTAGTAGCAGAAGAGCAAAATGATGGCCGCGGCGATCAGGCGCAAACTGAACGTGGACCCGCTGATGCGCACAAGGCTTGGCGGCGTATCGGTTGCCGGCACGTAGACTCCGTTCCTACCCCACTCGATGCCCAACAAAAATAGCACACTACCGCAAGCGGCATGCTCTGCTGCGGCGTGTTGTTTCGTTGGCACCATCGGAAGTGCCACCCTATCGCAAACCAGCGGGCTGCTGGTGTACAACCATATACACTATGTCAATCCGCATCGTGCCGGACGAAAACCAGCCTTCCGCCTCCATTGAAATCCCCCTGGACAAGCCTCTGCCCGATTATGACCTTGAACAACCGGACCAGCCCACGCCCCGGGACGTGGACGCTATTTTGGTCTCGCAGGGCTTTCGCGATCTCGTCGACGACACGCGCGGCATTTTGATGGAGCTACTGTCCCAACA
>CATPAM010000574.1 GCA_955651735.1 Candidatus Acidiferrales bacterium
ACCCTTTTCTTTTCAGCGAACGGGTTTTTGAAAAAAGCGCTTTCCCTCCCTGAAAACCCCGTTTTTCAAGTTTTTCAAAAATGCGCCGCGCTCCGGTCTACAGCCCTCCGTGGTCAGCTCGTCGGGGACGTATCGCGTGCAAGATGAACGACTTTCCAGGCGCGCCAACCGAGAGCTCAGAGGGCACTTCGCCCGACTCTGAGGCCTTGAATCACGCCAAAACAATCAAAAAATGCAACAGTACGACGAACTGTTGCGCCTTCGGCCCGCCGTTCACGGCTGCGCGTCGAATCTTACGTTGACGTGATCAGCATTGCTCACCTCAAAATCTGAGAACAACTTGAGAACAAAACGTCCCAAATACCATGCCAAATGCGACTACAAGACACAGGTAACGGCTAGACGATGCAACACTATTGGGTTTCTGCAGAAATCAGCGGGTTGCAGGTTCGAGCCCTGCGCGGCTCACCACTTGTATTCAATGACTTAGCTTCGTCTGGTGCCTTCGCGGACTCGGGCGCCCGCGGCGTTCCGTCAATGCGAGCGCTGGCCGCGCGGCCGTCTAAAATCAACGTGGCAGACGAGCCAGGGACCGTCGCCCGCCACGGGATTGAGGCTCCCTCGGTTGAAGAAGGTTGTTTCTTCGAGCCCAACGCATAGCGCGCATCCGTTGAGCTTTTTCCACAACCCCCAGATTCGGCTTTGCATTTGGTGAGGCCGTCAATTCCCCGCCGCAACTCAAATCCAAAATCCGGTAACCAAAGCCAGTGGAACCACACGGCTTGACGACTGGACAAAGTCGCCGGTTCATTGTTGAATGCCCTCGTGACTGGTGATTTTTTGCAACCCTTATCGGCCCGGCGTTTGGCATAATCGACGTTCCGCAAAGCCGCAACGCAAAGCGACCTAGTCCAGTCTGTTGAGCGCGAGGAGAGACTGCCCATGGTGGAGCCCGAAGTAAACCTGACCAAGACCTATGACGCGATCGTCATCGGATCCGGTGCCGCGGGCGGCATGGCCGCGCACGTATTAACCAGCCACGGCATGCAAGTGCTCCTGCTCGAGGCCGGAAAGAAGCTCCCCATCGAAAAGGAACTCCGCTCCATGGAATGGCCTTACGACAATCCCTATCGCGGCTCGCTTCCGCCGGACCACCACTCCCTCACCTTCAACGAATACACCATCCGCAATCCTCCCTATGGTCCCGGCTTTGAAAAAGCCAAGCATCTCAAAAGCTATGTCGGCAACACCGACTACATGAAAAATATCGTGGTCGACGAGCGCGAGAATCCCTTCACCGGCACCAACTACGCCTGGGTCCGCGCACGCTGTCTTGGCGGAAAAACTAATATCTGGGGACGCCTTGCTCTTCGCCTCTCCGACTACGATTTCAAGGCCAAAAGCCGCGACGGCTACGGCGAAGACTGGCCCCTCAGCTACAGTGACATCGCGCCATACTACGACAAGGTGGATCTATATCTTGGCATCACTGGCGTCAAAGAAAATCTCCCCCACCTCCCTGACAGTATCTTCCAGCGTCCCACCAAGCTGAACTGCGCCGAAGCCACCCTGAAAGAAAGCCTCGCAAAAATGGGCCGCGTTCTCACTCAATATCGCGCCGGCGTGACCACTGACGGCCTCAAGCACAACAAATATCGCAGCCGCTGTTACGGCCGCGGCGCTTGCGAGCGCAAGGGCGGCTGCGACATTCACGCTGCCTTCGACTCTCCTACCGGCTTGATCTACCCCGCGATGGATACCGGAAATCTTGCCCTGCGTACCAACGCCGTGGTGCGTGAAATCACCGTTGACCCGCAGACGGGCAAAGCCAGTGGCGTGCACTTCATCGACAACCAGACCATGAAGGACTATGCCGTCCGCGCAAAAGTTGTGGTCCTCGCTGCCTCCACGTTGGAGTCCGCGCGCCTTCTCCTGCTTTCGAAATCGCGCCTCCATCCCAACGGTTTGGCAAACTCCAGCGGCCAGGTCGGCCACAATTTCTGCGAACACATCATGGGACCCGGCGTCGCCGGCCGCGCGAAGAATCTCATCGGCAAGCCGTCTACGCTCGACGACGGCCGTCCGGGCGGCTTCTATCTGACTCGCTTCCGCAATTTAGCGGAGAAGAATCCCAAATTTATCCGCGGCTACGGATTTGAAGGCGGCAGCGGCAGCACCATGTTCCCCCGCGGCACGGACAGCCACGGTTTCGGCGCCGCCTTCAAGGAAGAAGTTCGCAAGAATCAGGGCGCCTTCATTGGCATGGGCGCGTTCGGCGAAGTCCTGGCGCGCTACGAAAACTATGTCGACCTCGATCCCGTCGTGAAAGACAAGTGGGGCATTCCCGCGCTGCGTTTCCATTACAAATTCGGCGACAACGAACACCGCATGGCCGAGGACATGAAGGAAACCGCCCAGGAAATGTTCGAGGCCGCTGGTTTCGAAATCGTGCGCGTCAACAGCCGCGTGCTCACCGAAGGCTGGTCCATCCATGAGCTCGGCACCGCGCGCATGGGCAGCGATCCGAAAACCTCCGTTCTGAACCAGTTCCAGCAATCGCACGACGTCAATAATTTATTCGTCGTCGATGGCAGCGCCTTCGTCAACGCCAGTTGCCAGAATCCCACTTGGACCATCATGTCCTTGTGCTGGCGCTCCTGCGACTATCTAGCCGACGAATTCAAGAAAGGCAATCTGTAGGAGAAACAATGTCCACGAAAAAACCCATCGATCTCAGGCAAGACCGCCGCCAATGGCTGAAGACGTCCGCCACCGTTCTAGGCGCAACGCTCCTCCCATTGCCGGCCGTCGCCGCGCAAACACCGCAAGCGGAAACCGCCCCAGCCACGCCGGAGACGAAGCCGACCGAAGCCAAATCTGCTGCTCGCTTCTTCACTCCTGCCCAACATGCTCTCGTTGACGAGTTGTCCGAAACAATCATTCCCGCCGACAATCACTCCGGCGGTGCTAAAGCGGCAAAGGTTGCTGACTATATCGACCAAGTGTTGCGGGAAAGCCCTGACGATACCCAGAAAGCGCTCTGGCGCGAAGCCCTGCGTCTGGTTGATGTCATGAGCCAGCACTACCACGGAAAATCTTTTGTCAACGCCAGTGCAGAGGATAGAATCGCCGTCCTCACCGTCCTTTCCGACAACGACCGCATGACCGATCTTCCCGAGGTCCGTTTCTTCATCGAGCTAAAACGCCTGACCGTTCGCGGCTACTACACCTCGAAGATCGGCATTCACGACGAACTCGAATACAAAGGCAACAGAATCTTGCAGGAATTTGCTGGCTGCGACGACAAAGGTCCCGCATCTCCGTAGCTTTTGCAGTGTGGCGGTCTAGCCGCCGCTTTTGCGGCGTACGGACGTAAGTATTAGTCAGCGAGATCGGAGGCCTATGGCAGAAGGCAGGGTAAAGGTCGGC
>CATPAM010000575.1 GCA_955651735.1 Candidatus Acidiferrales bacterium
ATTGAGACCTATCCGAGCAGGGCGAAACCAAATTAGAACAGCAGCCGCAGGCAACAGTTAATTATACCTGCGAAGTGACTAATTATAGATGGGGGCGGATTGCGGCGACAAGAGACGAGACCGTTTGCAGCGGGTCAGCGAGCAAGGACACCGGGGCGGTTAATGACGCGCCAGGCAGCGATCTACTCGACCGTGAGTTGCAGGGACTGCGTCCTGGTATTTCCCATGGCACCGCTGATGGTGAGCGTATAGGTGGTGCTTCTTGCCGGCGAGACGCTAACGCAGCGGGCATAAGAAGGCCAGACTGCATTTGGCTGAGGCTCGAGAGTCACCGTTTTAGCATTTGCCACTCCATAACAGAGTTGCGCGCTTTCTCCCTTGTGGATGGCCCCAGGACTGGCATAGAAACTTTGGATGGCAAGCTCCTTGCCGCCGAGTTGTTCCAGAGTGATGCGGTCGTTTTCCAACTGTTGTCGGGACTTTTCCTCGCGCGAGCGGCGCTCAATTGCGAGGTTCTGCTGCCAGCGGGAAAACAAAGTCCAAACCGTAAAGAGGAGAACGATACCCAAGAGCATCGAAGAATAAAGCAGGGGGTTCTTGAAGGCAGAATTGGTTTTCGCGGGAGGGTGAGGGCCCCGAGCATCAGTGAGCATGCTTGCCTGTCTTGACCACTGAAGAGGTTAGCATTTGATTTGTTTTACTTTCAGGAGAAATTTTGTCGCCGATAAAAGTTCGCGCGGCGAGGTAAGCCACTTGGAGCAAGTGAATACGCTCAAGGTTGCGTGAACGTCCAACGGGTGACCGCCTCCGTGAAATTTTCCGCATGCTCGTCCTGGCCGAAGACGGTTTCCGGGTTGACGCGAAAAACGGAGCCACCGGAAGATTCGAGCAGAGGCCCGACGTCGCCGCCGTACTTGCGGTTGTAGACTGCGACCAGTTGCTTCCAGACGACGCGATCAGTGATTTCCTGCACGGTGCCTTCGAGGATTACGGCCTCGTCCGCTTTTTCCGTGGCCACGACGCAGCGAGGGTTGTTAGCGAGGTTCTTTGCTTTGCGCGTGCGAGGTCCGGTGCTGAACCAGAAGGCATCCTGCCACCAAATGCCCCAGACAAGCATGAGGTGTGGCCGCCCATCAGGGCGAGACGTGGCGATCCAGTAGTTGTGAGAGTTTTCCATGCGTTCGAGCGCCCAGGACCAGGTTTTGAGGCCGGAGGTGGCGTCGCTGGCTTTGTCCAGCGCATCTGGCCAGTACGCATGACTCGCTTTTGGTTCAAGCATGACGTGTCCCTGCTGAAAGAAGGAACGCAAACATTTTAGCAAGCGGGCCCGGGATTATGAATTCGTTTTGCTGGCCTATCAAGAAAAGCAGCAAATAATTTTCTTCAGTTGATGAAGCCGCAGGATTTATGAAACGAAGGCGCATCCGACGCGGAAGCTGCCCTGCGCGGTGCGTTGAAACCATACTGGCTTGAGACTGACTCGCACGGGCGGAAGAATGGGGACGTGCAAGACCGCCAAGATGTTCTCCGCAAGATCTTCCTGGGCGTCAAGCTCAATGGCCACGCCCCCAAAACCGAGATCGATCACACGAGCGCGACGTACGCCCGCTTCGCCAAGGGTGGCATAGGCATTTGTGCCAGCCATCGAGACGCGCTCCGCTTTACGCTGAACTGTATAAACCTCGGGCGGAGCTGGGGAAGGCGTGGACCCTGCCGAGGAAGTGAGGGCTTGGGGAGGTTCGGGTTTGGATTCGGAGCGCTCCGGTGCGCGCCCTGCTTCGATGGAAATGGGAGGCGGGGGCGCTGCGGGGCGCTCTGGAGTTGCGACTGGCTCCGGTGGGATGGAGTCGAACGGCGCGCGCGTTCCACCGTTTGCCGTCCTGCCGTGATTTGCGTGTTTAAGACGATAGAGGCGTTCATCGGCAACGCGGATTAACTGGTCAGCCTGCTCGCCATCTTGCGGGAAGGTGGCGACGCCATGGTCCATGCTAACGCCGACGCTTAACTGCAAGGGTTGTAGCATTTCGGCAAAAACCGTTTCCACGCGACGGCTGAGCGCTAATGCTTGTTCCGCGTCTGTTTGCGGCAGGAGAAGAGCGAACTCATCTCCGCCGATGCGGAAAGCAGAATCGGAAGTGCGCAGGGCCTTCTTGAGGGTCGCCGCGGCGGCGCGCAAGACTTCATCGCCGCGGGGGTGGCCATGCTTATCGTTTACCTCCTTGAAGCGGTGCAAGTCGAGGACAACAAGACCCAATGGCGAGCCGTAGCGTCGGCTGCGATTGAGCTCTTTTTCGAAGGTTTCACTGAAGAGGCGCCGGTTGTAGAGCCCGGTAAGGGGATCGGTAACTGCATTTAGTTGAAGGATCTTCAGGTCGTCGTATTCGATGACAATCGGGACACGGAAGAGCCCTGCGGAAGCAAAAACGTCCATCAAGGCGGTTTTCAGCGCGACCTGACGACCAAGATTTTCACTCAGCTCGCGTCGACGGAGGAGTATTTCGTCCCACAGCTGGATGCACTGGCTCTCGCGCAGATCGAGGTGAGTGATAGCGCGAAGGTAGCGTTGCAGGAATTGTCCGCGCGCGGATAGGTCAAGACTCTCGAGCGTATCTGCAAGGAGCTCGAGATAGGAATCCTCTACTGGCAGACGAGGGGGCACAGGGGCGCCAGGGCTGGGCATAGCTGGATAGTTATCTTACCTATCCCCGCGGGGTATGGGGAAAAAACGAAGCTGCGCTATTGCAAGGGAGCAAGTGGCGGTCCATCCGTACCATGACGGCACCCCGGAGCAGCACTGGCATCGAGGAAGACGCAAGCTCGATAAACGATGCTATCCCAAAGCAAACAATAAAGATAGGAGCAACTGAAACCTACAGCGTCCTGAAAGCCGAGGAGGTAACAAAATTACCCAGGGGCATTCCCGTGAGCAAAAGGGCAGTTTAATTACTCAAGTGGCCTTGAAAATTCCAATCCGAACAGACGGATATCGCCGGCGACGGATTGGCGGAGGATCTTCGCGGAGATTGGAGGAGTCTCATTGGGA
>CATPAM010000576.1 GCA_955651735.1 Candidatus Acidiferrales bacterium
CCCAAAAATAGGAGTCTCATATTGGCCGGGTTCGACAATCACGGATTCAATTCCTTGCGCGGCAAGTTCGTAGCTGTACGCCTCTGCCAACGCCTCAAGTGCAAATTTGCTGGCGCAATAGAAACCCATGGAAGGAGCAATGATGCGGCCGGCGGCACTGCTGATGTGCATGAGCACGCCGCTGCGTTGGCGGCGCATGTGCGGAAGCACGGCGCGATTGACGCGAACTGGGCCGAAAAAATTCGCGTCCATCAGACGCTGCGCTTGTTCGGTGGTGACAGCTTCCGCCAACCCTGAGACGAAGTAGCCGGCGTTGTTGATGGCGACGTCGATGCGACCGGCTTTGGCGACGGCGGCATCCACCGCCCGCTCGACCGATGCGTCGTCGGTTACATCCAGTTCAAGGACGTGTATTGGCAGTGAATCCTTTTCCGCAAGCGTACGGATTTCGGAGGCATTCTTGGCATTGCGGCCTCCGGGGTCACGCATCGTCGCGAAAACGGTATGCCCTTTACGAGCCAGGGTATCGGCGAACAATCTGCCGAAGCCGGTGCTGGAGCCGGTGATGAGAACCACTTGCTTGGAATTCATGATTATCCCTCCTTGTGGGGCTACCGTGAACTCACTTTGATGCCGGAAGTAAAGCAGTTGGGTACAAGGATCGCGATCATGCCCGGAATTGACGGAGCGGTTCTGGCAAAACGCAGTCTGTGATCCCTTTTATGAGTGTCGCGCCTCCAGCGTTGGGACGGAATGGCGAGATGAACTCGCCGCTACGGGGAAGGAAGGCGGGATGCGCGGAGCCCGCTTCGGAAAGCGGGCGCTACACTGCGCGGGCTCAAGCGCGGGAGCTTTGGGCGGAGGCGCGGGCGCGGTCGAGGAGGAGGTCGCGTTCGCGGGCGTTGCGGGTGAGGGAGGCGGCGCGGGCGAACTCTTGCTGGGCTTCGGCGAAACGGCCGAGCTTGAACAGAAAGTCGCCGCGGACGCTGGGCAGGAGATGGTAGGCCTTGAGGGAGGGCTCAGAGGCGAGCGCGTCGATGAGCTCGAGGCCGGCGGCGGGGCCGAAGGCCATCGCGACGGCGACTGCACGATTCAGCTCCACGACCGGAGATGGGGTGAGCTGGGCGAGCTCGGCGTATAGCTCGACGATGCGCGGCCAGTCCGTGTCCTGCGGCGCGAGCGCTCGGGCATGGCAGGCGGCAATCGCGGCCTGGAGGGCGTACGGGCCACGGCTGCCGCCGAGTTTTTCGGCAAGCTCGAGCGCGACGAGACCGCGGCGGATGAGGAGCTGGTCCCAGAGCGAGCGGTCTTGGTCGAGGAGGAGGATAGGCTCTCCGGACGGACTCACGCGGGCGGCGGAGCGCGAGGCCTGAATCTGCATGAGGGCGACGAGGCCGTGGACCTCCGGCTCGTTGGGAGCGAGCTCGGCCAGGATACGGCCGAGGCGCAGCGCGTCTTCGCAGAGGGCAGGGCGCATCCAGTCGTCGCCGGCGGTGGCGGAGTAGCCCTCGTTGAAAACGAGGTAGATGACTTCGAGCACGGAGGCGAGACGCGCGGCAAGGTCGGCCTTGCGAGGAATCTCAAAAGGCACGTGCGCATCGGAGAGCGTGCGCTTGGCGCGAACGATGCGCTGGGCGACGGTGGGCTCGGCGACGAGGAAGGCGCGGGCGATTTCGTCGGTGGTCAGACCGCCGAGCAAGCGTAGGGTCAGGGCTACGCGGGCCTCCGGCGAGAGAACCGGATGACAGGAGATGAAGACGAGGCGAAGGAGGTCGTCGCCAACTTCGTCGTCGATTGCGGCGTCGAGATCCGGCACGGCCATCTCCTGCTGGGCTTCTAGCTCGCGGCCGAACTCCTGGTGCTTTCGCTCGAGGAGCTTGTTGCGGCGCCGGAGGTCGATCGCGCGATGCTTCGCGGTGGCCATGAGCCAGGCGCCGGGGTTGTCCGGGATGCCGGACTCCGGCCACTGTTCGAGGGCGGCAACGAGAGCGTCCTGGGCTAGCTCTTCGGCGATGCCGACGTCGCGGACGATGCGCGTTAGGCCGGCGATGATGCGGGCGGACTCAATGCGCCAGACCGCGTCGATGGCGCGATGGGTGAGGGTAGACGTCACGGCTACCCATCACACCATCTTCAAAACGTTCGCGCAAGCCGACCGCACCCGTGCGGCGAAATGCACGGCGTTTTCCTGGCTGTCTGGAGGAGGAATCGCTCCTGCGGTGCGATCCAGCAATCGGCCACCTGAAGGTGGCCGCTACGGTTTGGGAGCAAAGTCTTCCGGGCCGAACATCTGGCGAACCTCGGTTTCGCCTTCCCAGCCGGGCCAGTGTTTCTTGTGAAGCTCCATGAAGCGCACCGCGGAGTCGACCGCTTCTTGCTTCGACTTCAAATCAAACTGCGCGTACCCACCGACAATCTCCTTGGCCTCGGTGAAAGGTCCGTCGGTCACGGTGATCTTCCCACCGGAAAGGCGGACACGGGCTCCCATCGCGGTCGGGCCGAGTCCACCGCCTCCGAGCATGGTGCCGGATTTCACCGCCTCTTCGCTGAGCTTGTCAATGGCGTCCATCAACTCCTTGGGTGGAAGGCCCGAGCGCTCAGCCGACTTAACTATCATCATGAATTTCATGGTCACATCTCCTTTTCTTTTCGTTTTCTGTTCGGAGCCGAGTTTCCGGAGGGTGGCTGCCGGCTGAACCTGAGCTCTATTGAAGCGTCGAATGAGAGGCAGCGAAATCGACATATTACGCGGATTTTGCACAGCGGCTAGGGTGTTGCGGCCGACTGGGCGCAGGTGTTCTGGTGCGCCTCGAAAATCTGGCGAAGCTCGCACTCACCGGCGCCGGCTACTTGGAGGAATTGCTTGGCAATATTAATGGCTTCTTCCTTGGAATTGGCTTGCAGGAGGGCGAATCCGGCAATCAGCTCCTTGGACTCCGTGAAGGGCCCATCGGTGACGGTCACTTTGTCGCCAGAAATGCGAACGCGTGCTCCGAGGGCGCTTGGCAGGCAGCCTTCGGTAGCGAGCAGCGTTCCGGCCTTCATGCTCTCTTCGATCAGCTTGCCCATCTTGGACATTTCCTCCTGGGAAGGGGGAAAGTTTCGTTCCACGGTTTTGTAGATACTTAGGAATCGCATGATGATGGCTCCTTATTTCATTGAGTCTTATTGAGTTTCGGCGCTCGATTGCCGAGTTGCTCGTGAACGGATGTGAATTCCCGCTCTACTGTACGACGAATGACGCTCCACGAAATCGACACGTTCAATGATTTCTTGTCCTGGGCAAGCCGCGACGCGCCGCACGACTACGGGTTCGCGGTTTTCTTCTGCAACTCGGGCGGGAAGTCGCAATTCTCGAACACCTGGCGAATCTCGATCAAGCCGTTTTCCGGCAGGGGGCAGCGTTTGGCCCACTCGATGGCCTCCTCCTTTGATTTCACCTGAATGATCCAGAAGCCGGCAATCACTTCCTTGGCTTCGGTAAACGGACCGTCGGTTACAATCCGCTTGCCACCGGACACCCGGATGCGCGTCCCCTTGGAACTGGGGTGGAGCCCCTCGGCCCCAAGAAGCACGCCAGCTTTGGCCATGTCCGCGTTGAACTTTCTCATCGGGATGACGATCTCTGGGTTGGGAACCGCGAACTTCTCCAGAGCTTGCACCGGGGCTGGCAGCAACATCATGAATCGCATTGTTGTGTCTCCTTCTGACTCAGTTTGGGACCGCGGCTTCCTGCCGGTCTCGGCCGGTTCAAACCGGGCTCCACTAACACGTCGAACGAGGATCAACGAAATCGACGGGTACGGTAGCGATTTTGGAAGAATTTTGTGAAGGACTCGCGAACCATGACACCGCCAGGTAAGGTTACCTGCCTGTCTAGCCAGCAATGACCCAAAGCAGCGGCCGGACGGATGCGACGATTTGCAGCAAATGCTGCAAGAGGTTGGATCCCTCACAAAGATGCGCGGGCGCCGACTGCCAAGCCGCTGAAATGGCCGGGCGCAATACCTCTAACGCCACCCAAACCACGTTGTGGAAAAGGTAGCATTCTTGAACCGCCACTCCATGGAGCATACAGAACAAAGTGGCAAGCGCGAAACCGGCGATGGCTGCGTTCACGATTGTCTTGCGATTCCGAGAGTATGTGTACGGGGCCATGTGCGCCTCCTGTGACCTTGTTCTTGGCTCTATCCAGATGTCGAACGAGGGGCGGTGAAATCGACACGTTCCGGGAGGGAGTTGGGGGCGGTTGGCTCAGGTAGCCAGGAGGGCGTGGCAATCCTCGACACGCCGGCGCGAACTTTGCAACTTTATGATTCGGAGTGGGTTTAGTCTAGATAAGAGGTCGTGTTTTCGAAACGTTGTCCCGATGGAGGGAGCGCGTATGAAAGTTGATTCCCGACCAGGCGCTCGCGCGACGCAGGTGCGGACCAGCGCTAAGGCATTTCTGTCTATTTTCCTTTCCTTTGCTTTTGTGTTTCCCACCGGCTTTGCCTTGCCCACGCCTGCGGCGGGTGCGGCTGCTAAAGACAAGAAAGTGAAGCAGGATCCTGCGCTGAAGGGATTGCCAATCACGGAGTTGAGTGCGGACGAGGCGATTTTGCACGCGTTGAACCGGCTGGCGTATGGTCCGTGGCCGGGAGATGTGGAGCGGGTGCGGCAGATGGGGCTGGCGAAGTGGATTGAGCAGCAGTTGAATCCGAACGCGATTGATGACCGGGCGGCGGAGGCGCGGCTGCAGCAATTCTCTACCCTGCGGATGTCGAGCGCGAAATTGCTGGCGGAGTATCCGCAGCCGAAGCAGCAGCAAAAACAGGCAGCGGCCACGGAAGCGCGGACGGAGCGGCCCGGGGATGCTGCGGCTGCGACGATTGCGAGAGATATGTCTGGGAAGGGCGCGCAGGAGCAGGCGGCGGACGCGGAGAGCGCTGAGAGCATGAAGGGCGATACGAATGCGGCGGCGTCGATGAAGCAGGAGCCTGCGGCGGAGATGAATGCGGCGACGCGCGGGGCGGGAAAGCGGGATTTGCTGGGCGGCGGCGATCCGAACGCGGTGCCGCGGGCGATCGCGGACGACAGCAAGCGGCCGCAGCGCGTGGTGGAAGAGCTGGCGATGGCCAAAGTGGCGCGGGCGATTTTCAGCCAGCGTCAGCTGCAGCAGGTGATGAATGATTTTTGGTTCAACCACTTCAACGTGTTTGCGGGGAAGGGCGAGGACCGTTGGTTCTTGACGGCTTACGAACGCGATGTAATCCAGCCGCACACGATGGGTAAATTCAAAGACTTGCTTACGGCGACGGCGAAGAGCCCGGCGATGCTTTTTTATCTGGACAATTTCTTGAGCGCCGATCCGCGAGCCGCGGACCGGATGGCGGCTGAACAGGCGGCCCGGCAGTGGCGGCGCGGCGGATTTGGACGGCCGTGGCCACCGCGTGCTCCGCAACAACAGCAAGCGAAGAAAAATGTTCGCGGATTGAATGAGAATTACGGGCGCGAGTTGATGGAGCTGCACACGCTGGGCGTGGATGGCGGCTACACGCAGAAAGATGTGACGGAAGTGGCGCGGTGTTTCACCGGATGGACGATCGACAAGCCGCGGGAGTATGCGGATTTCAAATTCGATGAACGGTTGCATGATCCGGACCCGAAGATCGTGCTGGGCAAGAAAATCCATGCCGGCGGAATGAAGGACGGGGAGCAGGTGATCGAGGTGCTGGCGCGGCATCCGAGCACGGCGAAATTTATTTCGACGAAACTGGCGCGGCGCTTTGTGTCGGATACTCCTCCGCCATCGCTGGTGGAGCGCATGGCGCAGACATTTCAATCGAACGACGGGGATATTCGCGCGGTGCTGAAGACGATGATCTATTCGCCGGAGTTTTGGTCGCGCGAGGCGTACCAGGCGAAGATCAAGACTCCGTTCGAACTGGTGGTGTCGACGGCGCGGGCGCTGGGGGCGGATGTGGACACGCCGATGCCGCTGGTACAGTGGACGGGGCGCATCGGGGAGCCGCTGTATCAGTGCCAGCCGCCTACCGGTTACGCGGACAAGTCGGATGCTTGGGTGAATACCGGGGCGCTGCTGAACCGGTTGAATTATTCGCTGGCGCTGGCGGGAAACAAAGTGCGCGGATCGCGGAGCGATGTGGGTTCGCTGCTGGGCCCGGAGGCAGATGGCGATGCGAAGGCGGCGCTGAATCGCGCGGTGCAGATTTTCCTCGGCGGGCAGACGGCGGCGACTACGGTGGAGACGCTGGAGAAACAGCTCGACAGTCCTCAGCTGTTGCAGGCGAAGCTGGATGATCCGGTGAAGCGGGTGGATTTGGGAGTGGTGGCGGGATTGGTGCTGGGGGCGCCGGAGTTTCAGCGGAGATAAACATGAGCCATGAATGTTGCGAGGGCGTAAGAGGGTTGAGGTTTTCGCGGCGATATTTTTTGAAGCAGGGCGGGATTGCGCTGGTCGGGATGAGCGCGATGCCGGCGTTTTTGCAGCGCGCGGCGGCGGCGACCGCGATGCCGAACAAGAAACAGTTGGTGGTGCTGTTCCAGCGCGGAGCGGCGGATGGACTGAACATCGTAGTTCCCTTCTCTGAGCAAAACTATTACCGGCTGCGGCCGACGATTGCGATTCCACAACCGCGGCGGGGCGGGGCGGATGCGGCGATCGATTTGGATGGGTACTTCGGGTTGCATCCGAGCCTTGCGGGGCTGGAGCCGCTGTTTCGAAAGGACCAGTTGGCAATTGTGCATGCTGCGGGCTCGCCCGATCCGACGCGATCGCATTTTGAAGCGCAGGACTTCATGGAGTCCGGGACGCCGGGAGTGAAAGCGACAGAGGACGGCTGGCTGAACCGCGCGATGGAGGCGGTGCCAGAAGAAAATGCTTCGCCATTTCGCGCTGTGGCGATGGGGCCGAACTTGCCGCGCATGCTGCACGGGAGCGCTTCGGCGATTGCGCTGCCGGACTTACGGCAATTCAAGGTGATGCCGCAATCGCCGGCCATGGCGGCGACGGTGCAAGGCGGGTTCGAGGCGATGTACGCGCAGACCGTGGACCATGCTCTGCACGGGACGGGAACCGAAACGTTCGAAGCGATCGACATGCTGCGGAAAGTTGATCCGGGAAAATATACGCCGGAGCATGGCGCGCAATTTCCGACAAACCGGCTAGGCCAAAGCTTGCAGCAGATTGGGCAATTGCTGAAGGCGAACATCGGAGTGGAAGTACTGTTTGTGGATTGCGGCGGCTGGGACAATCACGTGAATGAAGGCGGCGTGCAGGGGCAGCTTTCGAATCTGCTGAAGGATCTTGGGCAGGGACTGGCGGCGTTTCATCAGGATATGGGCGACCGGATGCAGGACATCGTGGTGGTGACGATGAGCGAGTTCGGGCGCACGGCGAAGGAGAACGGCAATCGCGGAACGGATCATGGGCACGCGAACTGCATGTTTGTGATGGGCGGCGATGTGAAGGGCGGGCGAGTTTATGGCGCATGGCCGGGACTGGCGGATCATCAGTTGAATGAAGGGCGCGATTTGGCGCTGACGACGGATTTTCGCTTGGTGCTGGGCGAAATATTGAGCAAGCACAATGGCGTTTTGGATTTGAATGCAGTGTTCCCCGGGTTTGAAAATAATCCGCGAAGGTTTGCCGGACTAATCAAGGGCTGACCGGTGCCCTCGCGAACGGCGGCGCGCTGGGACGCGCTAAAGCGCGCCCCTACAACTTCCCCGCGCGCGATCGACGCTCATTTCTTGCTTACTATGCGATTGCCCCGCGACTGGGGCGGCGCAGCGAATCGTAAACCGGACTTCCGCTCGCCTCATGAAGAGCACCGGAGGGATTTGCGGAGTCTGCAAGACTACGTGAATTTATATGGGAAGCGCGGACTGGAGTTTGAACCGGGCATCTGCTGACGACCGGGAAGGTGGCTACGCCCCGCGGCGGGAAATATGGGTTTGGCTTTTTCGATGATGGCGGGGAGAGCGGTGCGCGGCACTTTGGGCATGGAGGCGGCGCGCCGGGGATGAACGGTGACTTGCAGATTTACCCGCAAAGCGGTTACGTCATCACGGTGCTTGCGAATATGGATCCGCCCGCGGCCTCGCGGGTCTCTGAATTCGTCGCGAATCGATTGCCCAAAAACTGAAGCGTGGTTGATAGGGCGGACGTTGTTGCGCTAGGAACCGACGAGGGTTTTGTATTGCGCGCTGGTTAGCGGGACGACGGAGAGTCTGCCTTGGCGCACGAGGGGAGAATCGGCGAAAAGCGAATCGGACTTGATCTGCGCGAGCGATACGGGTTTCGTGAGAGCCTTGCCGCCTTTGATTTTCACCTGCGGGCTTTTGGGATTGGAGGCATCGACGGAGACGACCGTGGCGGTGCCGACGGCAGTTTTGTGGTCACCGGTTTCGTAGATGATCAGGCGGTCGCCGGGTTGCATACCGCGGAGGTTTCTTAGCGCTACGGGGTTAGAGACGCCGTCCCAAATCGTGGCTCCATCTTTTTGCAGGTCGGCAAAGGAATATTCGGTTGGTTCAGTTTTCAGCAGATAGTCTGACGGCATGCGACCTCCCATCGGAATGAGGAACGAAGAATTTAACACAGAGGACACGGAGAGCACAGAGAGCACAGAGAAATGCGAGGCTCGTGTTTGCTAGAATCGCGTGCGGCATGGGCGAGCATGAACGGCTGCGGTTTGCGGTAGATGGCGCGGGGGAGGTTTCCGCGATTCTGATGCGTCCGGCTAATGCGCGATGGTTGCTGGTGCTGGCGCACGGGTCGGGCGCGGGGATGACGCATCCATTCCTAGAAAAGCTTGCGCGGGAGCTTGCTTCCGTGGGCGTTGCCACCCTTCGGTACCAGTTTCCTTACATGGAGCAACGGAGGCGGGTGCCGGATGTGCCGTCGGTGGCTACGGCCACAGTGGCCGGCGCGGTGCGGACGGCCGCGAAGGTCGCCGTCGGGCTGCCGTTGTTCGCGGGAGGTAAGTCCTTCGGAGCGAGAATGAGTTCGCAAGCTGCGTCGCAGCAGTTGCTCGAAGGTGTACACGGACTGGTGTTTTTTGGATTTCCGCTGCATCCACCCAACAAGCCCGGAACGAAGCGTGCTGAACATCTGGCGAAAGTGCAGATTCCGATGCTTTTTTTGCAGGGGACGCGAGACACACTCGCGGATTTGAAACTGTTGCGACCGATCTGCGCGAACCTGAGTGCTCGAGCGACGCTGCACACCATCGGGACGGCGGATCATTCCTTTCGTGTGCTGAAAAGCTCTGGCAAGACCGATGCGGAGGTGTTGCGGGAATTGGCGCAGACCACCGCCTCTTGGGCTGAAAATCTACAAACAGCAGCGTAACCTTTCAAGGCCACTGCAGTTATATCTAATAGAGGGAGCATGGCGGCCCGTAAACCGGCGATGAAGGCGATCCGGGAAGACGCGGGGGAGCGTCTGTTGGTAGAGGCTGCGCAAAAGGACCCGGCCAAGTTCGGGGAGTTGTATGACAATCATTTCGAGCGGATTTACGCGTTTGTCGCACGGCGAATGCGCGATCGCGATAAAGCGGAAGATTTGACTTCGGAGGTTTTTCACAAGGCCCTCGCAAACCTGAAAAGCTATACATGGACGGGCGCCCCTTTTGGAGCCTGGCTTTTCCGTATTGCGGCGAACGCGGTTTCGGATCATTGGAAACGTGCGGGGCGCGAGCCGGTAAATGTGGAAGATCCGCCAGAACCGAGCAGCGGACCGGAACAAGAGGCTGTGGAGGCTCAAGCACGGCTATTTGGCCTGGTGGAAAAACTTCCGGCAGACCAGCGGTGTGTAGACTTGGGGCGTTTCGTTGAGCAAAGGAGCATTCGGGAGATCGCGCAGCAGCTTGGGAAAAGCGAAGGAGCGGTGAAGCAACTGCAGTTTCGCGCGTTGGAGAGGCTGAGATCGCAGATGGAGAGTGCATATGCCTAAGCGCTCTCTGATCGAGCAGCTCGAAAACGCGGTTCAGGCGATGCTGGCGCGGCCCGACGGCCGGGTTGTGGGCCCACGCGAGGATTTCGATCCCAGCGTTGCGGCGCTGCTGGGTATCGCCCGCGATCTACGCGATTTACCTCGCGAGGATTTCAAGGTAAGGCTGAGAACAAACTTGGAAAGGAGCTTACAAATGGAAAATGCAGCAAAGCAAGCAATTTCATCCGATGCGTCGAAACAAGCAGAGACGATGCCCAGCGGGTATCACACCATTGCGCCGTACATCATTGTGCCTCGGGCGGGCGAGTTCATCGAATTTCTGACAAACGCGTTTGCCGGAACGGAACGCTTTCGCGTCGGGCGAGAACCGGGTTCGGAGTTGATCATGCATGCGGAGGTGGCGATCGGAAATTCGATTGTCGAATTGGCTGACGCGAATGAGCAGATCCCTGCGGCTCCCACCGCTATTCATTTGTATGTGGATGATGCAGACTCGTTCTTCGCGCGGGCGATAAAGGCAGGTGCGACTTCCATTTACGAGGTCGGGGACCACGTCTCGGGCGACCGGCAGGGAGCGGTACGAGATCCGTTCGGGAATGTGTGGTACGTCTCGATGAAACAAGGATGGACTCCGGGTCCGGAGGGAGTGCCAAGCGTGCAGCCGTATCTGCATCTGCATGGTTCGGAAAAGATGATTCCATTTCTGGAGAACGCGTTCGGCGGAGTGGTGCAAGGAAAAGTGCCCAAATCGCCGGAAGGACATGTGCTGCACGCGACGATTCAGATTGGAGACAACACGCTCGAGCTCGATGAAGCGCACGGCGGGTTTCAGCCGATGCCGTGCCATTTGCATTTGCACGTGACTGACGCTGATGAGATGTACGCACGAGCCATGCGGGCTGGGGCCATCTCAATTGGAGCGCCTGAAAACAAGCCTTACGGACGCAGTGGCGGCGTGAAGGATGCATTCGGGAATAGCTGGTACATGACCTCGCCGCTCAAGGAAAAAAGATAAACACCGAGAGCGCGAAGGACACAGAATTCACA
>CATPAM010000577.1 GCA_955651735.1 Candidatus Acidiferrales bacterium
CATCGGGAAGAGCGCGCGCGATGATCACGCTCATGGCATAGTCGAGATACGACTTGCGCATTTCTACTTCGATATCGATGGGAAGCAGTATTGAAGTGTTCTTCTCGTCCGCCATTTATCCTCAGCTTCTACGTATTTTTTGGGCCGATCTAAACTGACTGCTTTGCTGCATGATCCAGAACAAATGCTTTGACGCTGTCGAAAGCATCTGCCGCGTTGGTAAAGCGCTTCGCTCCGAAATGATTTTCAAGTTGCTGTAACAGAACCTCGCGCTGCTCTTCCGTAGCGATCTCAATAGCCACGCCGCGTTCGTTATCGGGCGCCACTGTCGGCGTCGCGCGAAAATTGCCGCACGCCAATCCACGCAACCCGGGTAAAGTGCTCCATCCCAGTTGATAAATCATTACGAAATTAAATATCCAGGTTCACGACTTCGAGAGCATTGTCCTCGATGAATTTGCGCCGCGCTTCCACGTTTTCGCCCATCAGCGTGGTGAAAATATCCTCGGCGGCCACGGCGTCTTCCAGCTTCACCTGCAGCAGCGTGCGGGTGTCGGAATTCATTGTGGTGTCCCACAGTTGCTCGGCATTCATTTCGCCGAGTCCTTTGAAACGCGTGATGGTGAAATCTTTTTTTGCGTCCTCAACTACGTAGTCGAGCACGTCTTTCGCGTTGGCTTTGCTGACCTTGTCGCCGTTGCGCGCGATAGTGAATGGCGGATGATTGAATTCCTCAATTTGTTTAGCGAGGCCGCGCAGCCGCTTGTATTCGGCAGTGGAAGCCACCGCCCAATTAATTTTCTGGCTGTGTGGCGGACCAAACTGAATTTCATACAAGCTGTGTTCTTCGTCGAAGGTAACTTTGCCTTCGAGCTTGAGCTTGGACTTTTCGATTTCTTTCAAGAGTTTTTCAAGAGCTTTCTTATCCTCGAAATCCGTTTTCTTTTCCAGGCCGCTCTCCGAGAGCAACTCAACTAGCCCGGGCTCACGCAGACGGCGGCCGAGTTTTGCCGCCGCAGCTTCGTACTCCTGCACGTTCAGCAGGAATTTCGTTAAACCCGCGCCTTCCAGCGAGACGCCATCTTTGGCCTTGACCACATGGTCTTCGGTGGCGCGCTTCATCAGTTCGTGGGCGAAATCGGTCTCGTCGCGAATGTAGCGCTCCGTCTTGCCGCGCTTCACGCGGTACAGGGGAGGTTGCGCGATGTACACGTGGCCGCGTTCGATCAATTCCTTCATGTGGCGGAAGAAAAACGTGAGCAGCAAGGTGCGAATGTGGCTGCCGTCGACGTCCGCGTCGGTCATCAGAATGATTTTGTGATAGCGCAGCTTGCCGGCGTCGAAATCGTCCTTGCCGATACCGGTGCCTAGGGCGGTGATGATGGCCCGAATTTCCTCATGGCCGAGCATCTTGTCGTAACGCGCTTTTTCGACGTTAAGGATTTTGCCCTTGAGCGGAAGGATCGCCTGGTATTTGCGGTCGCGGCCCATTTTTGCGGAGCCGCCGGCGGATTCGCCCTCAACGACGAACAATTCGCACCGCGAAGGATCGCGTTCCTGGCAGTCGGCGAGTTTCCCCGGCAGGCCGCTCGAATCCATCGCGGATTTGCGGCGGGTAAGCTCGCGGGCTTTGCGCGCGGCTTCGCGGGCGCGCGCCGCTTCGATGCACTTGCCGATGATGCGGCGCGCGACCGTGGAATGCTTGTCAAACCATTCGCCGAGGCGCTCGTTGACGAGCTGTTCGACGTCGCCCTTGATGTCGCTGTTGAGCTTGCCTTTAGTCTGGCCTTCAAACTGCGGCTGCGGGAGGCGCACGCTGATCACCGCCACGAGACCTTCGCGGACGTCGTCACCGCTGATGCTGACCTCGTCTTTCTGCTCTTTGAGCATGCCGGTAGAGGAGGCGAAATTGTTGATCGAGCGCGTTAGTGCGGAGCGAAATCCGGACAGATGCGTGCCGCCATCAACGGTGTTGATGGTGTTGGCGAACGCGAAAACGTTTTCACCGTAAGTGTCGTTGTATTGCAGCGCGATTTCGATTTCGACAGTGCCGCGCTTGCCCTCGATGTAGATGGGCGAATCGTGCAGCGTGGTCTTGCCGCGGTTGAGATGCTTGACGAATTCAGTGATGCCACCGGTGAAGCGAAACTCTGTGGATTTTTCGGTGCGCTCGTCGGTGAGCGTGATTTTCAGGCCCTTATTCAAGAAAGCGAGTTCGCGAAGGCGCTGCGCTAGGGTGTCGAAGCTGAAGGTTGTCTTATCGAAGATGGCAGGGTCGGGATGAAACGTGACTTTCGTTCCAGTTTTGCGCGTTTTCCCAGTTTGCTTCAGCTTGGAGGTAGGCTTGCCTTTTTCGTAAGTCTGCTCCCAAACGCCGCCATCGCGGGAAATTTCTAGCTCGAGCCAATCCGAAAGCGCATTGACCACTGAGACGCCAACGCCGTGCAGACCGCCAGAAACTTTGTAAGTTTCGCTGTCGAATTTTCCGCCAGCATGCAAAACGGTGAGGACAACTTCGGCCGCGGGGCGCTTTTCCGTGGCGTGCATGTCGACGGGGATGCCGCGGCCGTTGTCGACCACAGTGACGGAATCATCAGCGTGCACGGTGACATTGATTTCGTCGGCGTGGCCAGCCATGGCTTCGTCAACCGAGTTGTCGACCACTTCCCAAACCAGATGGTGCAAACCCATTTCGCCGGTCGACCCGATGTACATCGCGGGGCGCAGGCGCACGGCTTCGATGCCGCCGAGCACTCTGATGGATTTCGCGTCGTACTGGTGGCCCGGAGCTTTTCCGATTACCGGCTCTTGCGATTTTTCCTCTTTGTCGCCCATTCATTCTCCTGACGAAACACTGTGCCCGCCGCGGCGGGCTTGCCTGCCCTTCGGTAGGCTGGCGCTAGGCTTCGCAGGTTCGCGCTGAGACGCGGACTGCGTGCGGATCGCTCCTAAAAAAACTTGCGTCGAGGGAAGGCGTGGATGCGGACTTGTTCTCCGTACGTCGCCTTACCCTTTGATCCCGGCCGCGTGCGACCGGAACTCGTAGGGTTGCTGCTCCATCCCGTCTCGCGCAGCGAGACGTGGCGAAGACTTGGTACCCGGCGAACTTTGTTGCGAAGTCCGCGAGGCTTTCACTCCAAGCACGCGGGGCCCGGCTCCTGGCGCAGAGCCGAAAAACTGCCACCGCAATCACTTGGCGGACGTGTCCCAGACTGCTGGGACGGGCCGACTGAGAGGAAACCGAACAGCGAAAAACTACTCAGACATTTTACGCGAATGGGCGGATTTTCTCAAGTAGATTTGCAATCGACGCTAATGATAAGGACTTTATTTTCAGTAGATTAGGGGCATTGTTTGTCAATTAGGAGCGCCCACGGAAATCAAATGCGCATGGGCATGATGATGTAGCGGTAGCGGTAGCTTTCGTCGGCGAGCGGGCGCATCTGGCCAGCGGACTGCTCGTCCTTCAACTCGATGCTGACCGGGCCATCGGCGGCGGCGGACAGAAAATCGAGCATGTATGTGGAGTTGAAACCGATGGCGATGGGATCGCCCTTGTAATCCTTGTCGATATTTTCCTTGGCTTCGCCGTACTCCGGGCTGGACGCGGAAATCTCGATGCCTTCCTTGGAGACGGCGAACTTCACGGCATGCGAGCGCTGGTCGGCGAGCTGAGAGACACGGCGCACGGCGTCGGTGAGCTCGGCGCGCTCGAGGACGACGGTCTTGTTGTTTTCACGCGGCAGGACCGCTTCGTAATTCGGGAACTGGCCGGTGAGGATGCGCGAAATAAGCAAGCGGTGCCCGATCTGGAAGAAGAGATTGCTTTCGTCCTTGGCGAAATCGATCTGCGCATCGGAGCCTGCGGCGGCGGCCAGTTTTTCCACTTCGTCCATCGCTTTTTTGGGGATCAGGACTTTCATCTCGCCGTTGATTCCAGCGAGCTTCTGATCGGTTTCGGCCAGCGCCAGACGGTGACCGTCGGTGGCGACCATAGCGAGCGTGTCCGGTTTCAAGATAAGCAGGCCGCCATTGAGCGTGTAGCGTGACTCTTCCATGGAGATCGCGAATTTTGTTTTGGCGATGAGGTTTTCCATGACCGGCGCGGAGATTTTTACCAAGGTGTGCGGCATGGCAGGCTGCGCGGGGAAATTTTCCTTGGCCATGCCAACCAGCTTGTATTTCTTACGGTCGCTGACGATTTCGACCCAATGATTTTCGAGCAGCCTGACCTTGATTTCGCCCTCAGGAAGCAGGCGCACGAGCTCAAGCAGTTTTTTGGCGGGAATCGTACCGGCGCCCTCTTTTTTAACTTTGGCTTCGCAGGAGGTGCGAATGCTGAGCTCGAGATCAGTGGCGGTAATATTGAGGTGACTGCCTTTGGCCTCAACAAGAAGATTGGAGAGGATGGGGATAGTGGTCTTACGCTCGACCACACCTTGCGTGGTGCTGAGCTCACTCAATAGCGCTGATTTTGAGACACTGAATTCCATCGATTGATAATCCTCACGAGCGGTTACTGGTGCTGTCATTGTGACCTTGCGACCGCAGAGCGGTCAAATGGCGTTTACTTAAACTTCGTGCTGCTGCGGTACTTTACTCGCTTTTCGAGGAAGTGAAAAGTACCAACGCTGTTTTGGGCTGTGGAAATGAGTTGCGATGAGGAAGCACAAGAGTCCAACTGTCTTGGCGCGGTGCCAGCCACGGCGAGTAACGAGCATTTCATCAAAAATAAAGATCATCACTACAAGATTCACACACATAGAGCTCATTCAAACTCATTTCTTGGAGCCAGTAAGGCTTGTTGTTGTGATGATCGCTGTGGATTGGTGGAAAGTGTTACAACTGACTTGTTGTGCGGCGTATGCTGGGAACTTGTAGCGGCGGACAATTGTGCGAATCGAGGAAAAACCAGAAGCGCGACCGACCGCGGAGGGTTCCGCTCGATTTTCATCCAACCTCGTCAACAGAAAATTCAGATGATTCACAGATGATCTCCACAGGTTCGTAGGAAGGCCGGAGGCTGCAACGGCCACGTTCGTTTGGGGGATAAATATTTCTAGAGGTGGGATAAACGGCG